>JAJRVK010000074.1 GCA_024277315.1 archaeon
CCTGTCACCGAGGAAGAAGGTGTGCCTGAAGAAGAGGTTCCGGCAGAAGAGATGCCTGAAGAAGGTCTCGAGGAAGAAGGAGCCGAAGGTGAACTGTTCGGTGAGGAGGAACCGGAGGCACCGGAAGCAGGAGCGGAAGAGGGAATCCCCGAACTGGAAGAAACGGAGACCGGCGAAGAACTGGAGGACGAAGGCATTGACTTCGAAGTCGGTGAAGAAGAGACCGAGACCAGCGGAGAGGAACTTGACTCCTCAGCTGAAGACGAGGGCGAAATCATAGACCTCGAAGACCTTGAAAAAGAGGAATAAATCCAAACCCCTTTCATTTCTGTTATTTTTTACTGTTTTATGGATTGTGAGGAGAGAGTAGTAGGCCCCCTTCTGTTTCAGCCGGCATTCGACTTAGCGCTCCACTCCCCGGTCCTGAGAACTCATCCCGGGTCTTTGAGCTTGCTCCGCCCTGGCTGGCCGTTTCACCAGATCCTCCGGAACGTCCCCTGCGACAGGTTCATCCTGCCCGGAGGCTGTGTCGTTTCTGCTCCAGAGCCACGGCTCTCGCCGCCCTGACTTGCGTCAGGAGGGCCTCTCACGGAGGGGGGACCTTCCTCAGCGCCATAAGGCACCGTAAGCCGGCCTCTCTCTCCTCGATATATGCTGTTCCAACCTTCTATTTAAAAGTGTCCTCCCGTTGAAAGAATGGTCACGACCATGCCTGCAATCAGAACCCCTATGACTATGTAGAAAAAACTTTTCTTTATGTCGAGGCCGAAGAGATATGCTATAAGTGAACCAGTCCATGCTCCTGTTCCCGGCAGAGGTATTGCGACAAACAGAATCAGAGCAAGAGCCTCGTATTCCTCAACCTTTTTCGATGCTTTCTTACTTGTTTTCTCGAATATCCTATCCATGAGCCCTGCCCAACGGGGATATTTCCTGAGCCAGCGCTCCACATTCTCGAATAGTATGAGGATGAAAGGGACGGGTATGAGATTGCCGATGATGCTTATTATGAACACGGTCATCGGGTCCATGTGAAATACGAGTATTCCGGCGGGTATCGAGCCTCTGAGTTCTATGAAAGGAAGCATCGAAATGAGCAACACCACGAGCCAGGGTGGCAAGGATGAGAGCGCTCCTATGAGGTCAAACACATCCTGGAATATGTTTTAGTATAAAATAGTGGATGCCTCCACATCCTGTGGATATAAGATAGTGCGGGGGAGGGGATTCGAACCCCCGAAGGACTGACCACAGGGTCCTAAGCCCTGCCCCTTTGGCCGCTCGGGTACCCCCGCATCTGCTGTCCATTTGGCCGCTCGAGCAAAATGCCCGACATTTTGCGAGCGTGCCTCTTCGAAAAGAGGCTTGGCGGATACCCGCGCCTGTTCGCAGGGAAGAGGTGCCTCTTTTAAGGAGATTTCGTCTAGTTCTAAGCCCTGCCCCTTTGACTGCTGGAGCAAAAATACAGAGTATTTTTGCGACTAGGACTTCCGTATGGAAGTGCGTACGGGTACCCCCGCACAGGCAATCGGTAGTGACGAGTCGATATTGTTTATTAGTCTTTCCACAGAATTCATATCTAAATACCAGATACTCTTATATCTCCTTTCCAATTCCCTTCCGTGCCCACCGCCTCAGCACCCGGTAAGTTCATCCTCTTCGGAGAGCATGCGGTTGTATATGGAAAGCCTGCGATAGCCATAGCGATAGACCTCAGGACAGAGGTGAAGGCGGAGCGCTCCTCCTCTTTCAGGCTCGATGGAAGGGCGATAAGCGAGATCAGGAGTTTTTACATAAGGGAGATGGTGAGGAGATGGAGAGGTGGGCCTCTTTCCATGGAGATAAGGGCACACGTCCCTCCTTCATCGGGCCTTGGCTCGTCGGCGGCTCTCACCGTATCCATGCTCGGAGCGCTGCACTCCTTCAAATCGCCCGCAGAAAAGGAAAACATCGCAAGAGAAGCTTTTGAGGTGGAGTACACGGTCCAGGGTGGGGCCAGTCCGACAGACACATCTACATCAACCCTCGGCGGCGCTGTCTACATATCCGAAAAAAAAGAGGAGAATTTCAGATGGGAGATACGGAAGAACGGAAAATCCTGGAAAGTTCACTCCCTATCCATCCCGAATATGAGTTTCGTCGTCGGTGTTACGGGAGCGCATTCCTCCACCAGAGACATGGTGGAAAGAGTGCGCCGTGTTGTGAGGCGCAGTCCTTTCGGAAAGGACGTCGTCGACGAGATCGGGAGTATCGTCATGGAAGGAAAAAGAGCGCTCGAGAAAGGGGACCTCGTGAGGCTCGGGGAACTTATGAACGAAAACCATGAACTCCTATCTCTTCTGGGAGTTTCCTGTACGGATATCGAAAGACTCATACGACCCATAAAGGACAGAGTATACGGTGCGAAGCTTACCGGTGCTGGAGGAGGAGGCAGCGTTATTGCACTAACGGATAAGGCGGAAGAGGTCCGCAGAATACTGGAAGAGAGGGGCAAATCCGCCTACATAGTGAATATAGATAAAGATGGACTTATAATAAAATAGACATGGAGGAAAAAAAGTTATATATTGAAGGTCAATTGTCCCGTGAACCAAAGGGGGAAATTCCGTGGACGAAGAGCCAATTCTGGATGTAATGCAAAGCTATATCGCAAAGTTAAAAGAGCAAGAAAACAAGCTCAAAGAGAGAGAGGCGAAGCTCAAAGAAGAGGAGGATAAGGTAGCGAAGGAGCGGGAAGAGCTCGAAGCGCAGAAGAATTCCATAGCCTCCAAAGAGAAGGAGCTTGCTGAGAAGGCCTCTCAACTCCAAGAGATTAAGGCAAAGCTGGATGATGAGAAAAAGAGCATGGAGGAGACGAGGGCAGCCCTTGACAGGGAAAGGGAGGAGCTCGGCAAGGCCATGGATGAGGTCAAAAAAGCAAAGGAGAACCTTGTGGCCCTGGAAAACGAGCTTAAAACTAACATCGAAAAGTTCGCTTCCCGGGAGTCTGAACTCGTCGCTGCCCAGGAGGCTCTCAATCAGAGAGAAAGAGCACTCCTAAACAGAGAAAAATCCGCTATAGCCGCAGAGGAAAGGGCTCTTAAGTACGAGGAAGAACTTAAAAAGATTCTCGACGAAATGGGGGCCAGAAGCAAGGAAATAGTGGAAAAAGAAAAGGAGCTTTCAGAGCGTGAGGAATCCCTTCTGAAAGAGCAGGAAGCTCTGGCTGCCAGGGAAAAAGCCTTGGTGGAGCGAGAAAAGTCCATACTTGAAGGTGGAGTTGGCGGTGTATCCGTGGAGATGCCCTCGGTTCCAGAAAAAGCCGAGGTTAAGGCCGGCGGAGAAGTTGAAGTCCCGAAGGTAGAGGTGACCGAGGAAGCTGCTCCGAAGGAGAAACCCGAAGAAAAGCCCGAGGAAGAGGTCGTTGCGGAACCACCTGCTGAGGAAGCTAAGGAAGAGGTTGTCGAAGAGGTTGCGGAACCACCCACGGAAGAGGCCGCCGAAGAACTCAGGAAAGAGCAGGCAGAAGAGGCGGCGGAGGGCGAGGGCGCCAAGAAAGAGAAAGAGGCTCCTGCGGAAAGTGTTCCTGCCGAGGCAGAGGGCGGCGGTGCCGAAGAAGCTCCGTGTCCGTACTGCGGAACCATGCTTAGCAAAGATGCCACCATCTGTTATGCATGCGGTGCGGAACTGCCTGAAGGATGGCATAAAGGCGGTGCCGGCGGTGGGGCCGAAGCTGCGCCTGCGGAGGAAGCGGATGAGTATCCGTGTCCGTACTGCGGAACCATGCTTAGCAAAGATGCCACCATCTGTTATGCATGCGGTGCGGAACTGCAGCCGGAGTGGTACAAAAAATAATCAGAAAACAAAATCCCCTTCTTCTATTATTGTTATCTCCCCTATTTTGACTGTCGCTTCCTTTATCACAGCGCTCATCCTGACCGGAGACCTTATTTTTCCTCCGAAAGAGAAGTTCTCTCCTATGTAAAAGTGTGCGGAACCCAGAGATATCTCGTCCTGAAGAGGGTGCCCGACAATCTTGGCCTTTGGATTCATGCCAATACCGAAACCGCCTATGTATCTCGATCTTTTGCCTCCTTCTTTGAACTTTTCATCAAGATACGCCGTTTCTTTCCCCCCTTCGTAATCTGTAACCTGTCCCTTTTTTATCTCGATTCTCAGAGGAGTCCTCAGAGTCTTGTTATCAAGGACGCCGTCCACAACTATGGTGCCCGCCGGACTTTTCTCGATTATCGGTGCGAATAATCCTCCCGCAGGAAGGTTCGTGAATGCTCCTTTCTCTCTTGCCAGACCCGTGTCCTCCGTTATCCACATTCTCCCGTCCACATTCATGCTTATCTCAGTCCCACCTTTTCCGCTTACCGTTATCTTTTTCTTTCTTCTTATTGCCTCGAATATCCTCCTTATATTCGCTGCGATCTCCTCGAAATCCGCTGTCATCGGGCCTGCCATCTCCCTGTTCCTTATACCCGGCATGGATGCTATCCTCACGCCGGCTTTTGTCGCCATGAGTCTGGCCTTCGTATGTGAGATTGAATGTTCCGTAGGTGCGAAGACCACATCACTGGATATCATGGCCTTGGCAACGGGTATCGGGAGTTCTTTCCCGTTCCATCTGAAAGGGGAAATCTCCATAAGAATTGGGTCGGCACCGACTTCTTCCGATGCATCGAAAAGCGCTCTTGCGACCCGGTTTCTCGGCTTATCGCTTATTATCGATACCCTCTCCCCGCGTCGGACACCCATGCATACCGCCACGGCATTTTTTGCCCCTTCTTCCAATGACATCGATGGGTAGAATGGATTCTGCTTTAATAAATTTATGGTACAAAACTTTCTCATGGAAAGAAGATTTATCTACTGGAAGACATCACAGGCTGTGAACCCGTATATTAAGCTCTATCGTCCGGTCAACAACATAATGGCCTCCCTGGCAGTCGTGGCCGGCGCCTTCATAGCCGTCGGGACGGGCATAACGGGAGAATGGAAAAATGTTCTTCTGGCCGCACTGGTCGTCTTTCTTTTCACCGGAGGAGGCAATGCCCTGAACGATTATGTGGACAGGGAAACGGACAGAAGGAATCATCCCGAAAGACCGATACCCTCGGGTAAAATAGGTGCGAAAACAGCGCTCCGCCTCGGAATCCTCTCCCTTATTCTTCCCCTGCCCATAGGGTTCTTCATAAATGCGGAGGCGGTGCTCATTATAGCGATGGCCGAAGCGCTAATGATTTCCTATGAGTTCTCATTCAAAAAGAAGGGGCTGCCCGGAAATATGGAGATATCCATTCTCGTCGGAATGCTGTTTCTTTTCGGGGGAGCGAGCGTCGGCAATGCGGAAAGAACCCTGATATTCTCCATAATGGCATCCTTTGCGACATTCGGCAGAGAAATCGTGAAAGACATAGAGGATATGGGAGGGGACACGGACCGGAGGACGCTTCCTAAAAGGATAGGAAGGGAAAAGGCCGGACTTGTCGGGGCAGGGGCGTTCATGGCGGCCGTCTCGCTGAGTGCGATTCCCTACGGAAGGGGTTTCGGAATTGCATATCTCGCGATAGTCAATGTGGCAGACATCATTTTCTTCTACACCGCATATCTTGCGCTCACGGATGCAAAAAAATCACAGAGAACGGCAAAACTTGCCATGCTCATAGGTCTAATAGCGTTTCTGGCGGGCAGTCTTCAGTACTGATATCAGTTCGTCCTCGGAAAGCTCCCTCTGGTCACCTGTCTCCATGTCCTTTAAAGAGAGCACGGATTTTCGTAGTTCATCCTCACCCATTATCACGGCATATCTCGCACCCGAGTTGGAGGCTTTCTTCAATGCCTTTCCTATGGCCCTCCGGCCAAGTTCCATCTCCACCCACATACCCCCCATTCTTAGCTTTCTCGAAAATGAAAATGCAGCAGCAATGCTCTTTTCCGAAGGTATGATGTAGACACACGGGCCCGGAACTTCAGCGACGAAACCCTCTTTCTTGAGAGCAAGGAGGGTTCTGTCGAAACCTATGGCGAATCCGGATGTCGGAACTGGTTGAGCGCCGAACAGCTCCGCAAGTCTGTATTCTCCGCCGCCGCATATCTGCTTCTCCGCTCCGAGAGAGGGTGCATCGATTTCGAATACGACTCCGGTGTAGTAATCCAGTCCTCTGGCTATCCCGAGATCCATTTCATATTCCACTCCCGCACTCTTCAGAATGTCCAGTACCTCTCCATAACGGATGACCTCGTCCTCCGGGCCGTATGCTCCGAGCTCTTTCGGATCGTCTATGGCTATGAAATCTCTTACTTCTGCCGGAAGATTGTCGTCGTCCTTTTTGTCCACGGCCCTCAATATTTCTCCGGTGTTCATCCCCTTCTTTTCCAGGAAATCTTTAAGGATTCTCACATCTCCTATTCTCAATACGAAGTTCTTCAATCCGGCATTTAGCATCGAATCGTATGCGACGGAGATCATCTCGGCCGTTGCCTCCGGACTGCCCGCGCCTATCAGCTCGAGGCCCATCTGCCAGAACTCCCTGTATCTGCCCTTCTGAGGCCTCTCGTATCGGAATACCTGTCCGAAATAGTACAGTTTCAGAGGTTTTTGGCGTCTCTGCATCTCCTGAGCATAGAATCTCATTACCGGGGCTGTCAGTTCCGGTCTGAGAGCGAGCTCCCTTCCGCCTTTGTCTCTGAAAACATACATCTCTTCAAGAATTGCCTCACCGGAGCGCTCCACGAAAAGCTCGGTATGCTCGAATGTCGGCGTCATAACCTCCCTGTAGCCATAGCTTTCAAAGGTTTTCCTTAAGAGATTCTCGAGTTTCCTGCGCTCTGCCATCTCTTCGGGACCGAAATCTCTGGTACCTCTCGGGCGCTCGAACATGGATATGGGATGGTGGTGTGATATAAAGAAATTTGGGAA
>JAJRVK010000075.1 GCA_024277315.1 archaeon
CTGCCCCACATATTCCCGGCCCTGAAATGCATCCTACCACACATGCACCCATTGCAGGTTCCGGTTGTGATCCGGCTTTGGTTATTGCGATTTTTGTAGCCATTTTTTCACCTTGCCTATTGAGACATAAAGGGAGATAGAGAGCTTCTATATATATATATATATATCGATTAACTGTTCCGAGATTTCCGTGTCAACTCTATCCAAAGAAATCTTCCTCTTCTTCTCTGACCTTTTCAGGGCTGTCGGCCATGGCGTATGCTTCCAGCGGCTCTTTATTCAATATGAAGAAATTCTCTCCCCACTTGAACTTCGACATTATTTTCCTTGCCTGCTCCCGAAAGCCAATGATGAAAAGGGATGCGGCAAAAGCCTCTGCCGTGCTGAGCCTGTAGGGTTTTCCATAGTTTATCGGGTTCGTCGCAAGAAGTATGGGCAATCTCCGGGATATGTGTCTTCTCGTCCGAAAATAGCTCCTCTCCTCCTTGTTCCATGAAGAGTCGACAGCGGATATCCCCCTTAAAAACGCTGCCTGCCTGTCTCCCTTCCAGAGCACATCCTCCACAAACGGGTTAAGGAGTATCGAGCCTGAGGGAAGCCTGCCGATGTTTCTGAATTCCTCTGTAAATCCGAATCTGACCATCTTTCTTCCCGTGGATTTCCTCAAGCCATCCTCCCCGGCCTGAAATATGTATAGGCGAATGTCAGAAGTCGAAAAGGGTTTTCTGGGCATTTCTCTCCCTTTCCGGCTCTTCGAGGCCTATCTTACCGTACTTTCCTCCTCCGCCGGGTATGAAATGTATCTTTCCTGTTCTGAACCTCTCTATTGCATCGCCTACTTCCGGGCTCGCTTCTCTTTTCACCTCATCAAGCGGTGCATCCACAAGCACATTGACCTCATTGCCAAATTTCGTTATCAGCCTTTCCCATTCCCTCTCCACTTTCTTCGTCATCGGAGACGATGTACCGAATGCCATTGAGATTATCTCCGCGAGAGGTATGAGTCTGAGATAGGGCGGTCTGTGCTCCGGATGCTTAGGCTCTTTAAGGTCTGACAGCTCGTTAACCCTGTCTTTAACGCCCTTCTTTATCTTTCCTCCGCAGAGAGGACATTTCCACCTTGCCATTTCGGCCTCTTTCAGAGTGTAGTGCTTATAACAGCGAGTGCATGCGGTCTCATTGTACTTCCCTTCCTCGGGAGGCAGACCTACATTAAGCACAGCCTTCCTTCCTTTTTCCCTGAGTAACGCCATCTTTATCTCTTCGAACGTCGCATCCTCCACCTCAAAACGGTTGAATTCCCGTGCCAGCCGGAAAGGGTATGGAGAATGTGCATCCGAGTTCGTGAGAAATGTCAGTCCGTGCAGTTCCGAAATCCTGTCAGCATAATCGGAATCGGCGCTCAGCCCCAGCTCAAGGAACGAGACATAATCCGCCATCTCTCCATAGCACGATTTCAGGGAATCATGTGCGGCATACATTGCTGTCCAGGGTGTGAAGGCATGGCAGGGTCCTATGAGGGCCCCCACATCCCTCGCTATCTCTGCGATATCCCAGCCCTCCATGAACACATGGGGTCTGCCATCATCGTCTATGTTGTTCGATCGAAGTTTAAGGCGCTCCTTCATATCTTCCGCTGCGCTCAATGACGGAAAAATCACCAGATGATGTACCCTGTGGGTGTCTTCAATCTCGTCTGTCAGTATGAAGCGCATATCGTTCAGCTCGAATGTGCCCTCCTCCACCTTTTACATCTCCCTAATCTCCTTCAACCACTGCGGATGGAGGCAGTCCCCCGTGCCCAGCAGCTGTATGCCTTTCTTTTTCGATTCTATGGAGAGCACATCAAGTGTCATGTTCTCGCTGACACCACCGGAAAATCGGCTATGGATGTGGAGGTCTGCGTTTATAAGCATCATACGTGCAAGCCCCCATCGGTTAAAAAAGTTATCTAAGATATGAGCAAATTTTTTAAAGGCGATCAAAAGCATTATCTTAGATGTCGGACTCTATCTCTTCTTATGCGTTTTTTCGATTATCTCGTCTATGTTGTCGAACATTCCGGTGACCATCTCATAGTGCCCGATAATCTTCTTGTCCAGCTCTTCGATGTGCTCCCCCATCCCTTTGAGATGGTGTTCCATATGGTTCATGTGCTTCTCGAGCATCTCCGTATGGTCCTTGAGGCTTTTGAGGTGCTTATACAGGGCTATGATTACGACTATCTCTATTATCAGGACTGCGATCTCCACCATCAGCAGAATGTCCTCGTTCACGGAGCCGTATCGGCAAGTATCTTAAAAAACTACCTCCGAAGAGCATGCTGCAACCAAAAACTATTTTTACGGTCCATCTATGCGAAAGCGGTGATTTGATGCTCGACCCGGAAATAGAACTCATGAGAACAGATAAGCTCAGGAAATTGCAGGAAGAGAGGTTCATAAGGCAGGTCAGATATGCCTATGAGAATGTCCCGATGTACAAGAAGAGGTTCAGGGAGAAGGGGATAAGTCCTGATGACATAAAGAGCCTCGACGATGCTCATAAGATACCTTTTACTGTAAAAAATGACCTGAGAGACCATTATCCGTACGGCATTCTCGCCGTTCCCCTCAGGGATGTCGTGGAAATGCACGCATCTTCCGGAACAACGGGGACTCCCACCGTTGTAACATATACCGAAAGAGACCTGAGGACGTGGAGCAGGCTGATGGGGAGGACCTATTCCGCCGCCGGTGCCAACAGCGAGGACGTGATACAGAACGCCTACGGCTACGGTCTATTCACCGGAGGTCTGGGATTCCACTACGGGATAAGGGAGATAGGCGCGATGGCTGTCCCCACAGCCACCGGGAACACAAAAAGACAGCTGAAGATGATGAAAGATATGGGGACGACTGTTCTGGCATGTACGCCTTCCTATGCCCTCTACCTCGGCGAGGCTGCAAAATCGGAGGGATACGACCCGCATGAGGATTTCAACCTGAGAATAGGTATGTTCGGCGCAGAACCGTGGAGTGAGGAGGCCAGAAAGAAGATCCAGGATACCTTCGGACTGAGAGCTCACGATGTCTACGGTATGAGCGAATTATACGGCCCGGGCGTGGCGGTGGAGTGCGAGCATCAGAACGGCCTCCACATATGGTCCGATGAGTTCCTCGTGGAGGTTATAAACCCTGAGACAGGTGAGGTTCTGCCGGAGGGAGAGAAGGGAGAGCTTGTGTTTACCATGCTCACAAGGGAAGCCATGCCTCTCCTAAGATACAGGACGAAGGACCTTGCGACGATAAGCTGGGAAGAGTGCGAGTGCGGAAGATATCACCCGAGAATAATGAGAATTAGGGGCAGAGCCGACGATATGCTCATTGTCGGCGGTGTGAACGTATTCCCGAGCCAGATAGAGCATGTCCTGATGAACATAGATGAACTAGCCGGAGAGTTCTTCCAGATTGTCATCGAAGGCGAGATACTGGACAGGCTGTACGTTAAGGTGGAGGTGGACCCGAAGCACTACGAGTCGGATAAGTACGACGAGGCGAAGCTGAAGAAGAAGGTGGAGGACGAACTTCAGGCCGTACTCACCCTGAGAGCGAGGGTCGAACTCCTGCCGCCGGGAACCCTGCCGAGAACGGAGGGAAAGGCGAAACACGTCCTTGACCTTAGAAAGAAGGTGTGAGAATGCCGATGTTTAACCCCGATATGGAGACCATAGACCGGACAAAGCTCAGAGAAATCCAGCTGAAAAGGCTGAGGGAAACGGTGCACAGGGTCTACAAGAATGTACCGTTTTACAGGAAAAAGTTCGATGAGGTCGGGGTTAGGCCCGAGGACATAAAAAGCCTTGAGGACATAACGAAACTGCCTTTCACCGTTAAAAACGACCTCAGGGACAACTATCCCTTCGGAATGGCCGCCATACCCCTTGAGGATGCGATAGAGCTGCACGCGTCTTCGGGTACGACAGGGAGCCCGATAACAGTCGTATACAATCGCCATGACATAGAGGATGTGTGGGCGGAGATAATGGCGCGCTGCCTTTCCATGGCCGGACTTACAAAAAAGGATGTCTTCCAGAATCCGATTCCCTATGGCCTCTTCACCGGTGCCTTCGGTTTCCATTACGGTGCTCAGAAGGTCGGGGCCCTTGTGGTTCCATCGGGCGGAGGACAGAGCGAGAGACAGCTTAAGCTCATGAAGGACTATGGCACAACGTTCATGTCCGGTGTGGCCTCCTATGCAGTGCATCTCGGAACCGTAGCCGAGAAAATGGGAATGGACCCGAAGAAGGATCTGAAGGTCAGGAAGGGAATCTTCGGTGCGGAGGCGTTCAGCGAAGGTCTGAAAAAGAGGCTGGCAGAGCAGTGGGATATGGAGGTCTACGACATCTACGGGCTGACTGAGATGTCAGGGCCGGGCGTTTCGACGGATTGTGAATATCATGACGGCCTGCACATATGGGAGGACCATTTCATAGTGGAGATAGTGGATCCTAAGACAGGTGAACAGCGGGGGCCCGAAGAGGAAGGAGAGCTGGTTCTCACCACAATAACAAAGGAAGGCGTACCGATAATCAGATACAGGACCCATGACCTGACCCATCTCTACGATTCAACATCCTGCGACTGCGGAAGAACCCATGCGAGGATGGCCCCCGTCAAAGCAAGAACGGACGATATGTTCATAATTCGAGGCACAAACATCTTCCCGAGCCAGATAGAGTGGGTACTCATGAGGAACCCGAAGGTCGGAGGGAATTACCAGATAATCCTCACGACAGATGGAGACATGGACCAGCTCAATGTCGTGGTGGAATCCAAACAGAAGCTCAGCGAGGAGGAGAGCGCGGCCCTGGAGAAGGAACTCACGAGCCAGATAAAGGCGGTGTTAACGCTCACGCCGAGAGTCAAAGTGGTTGGCCCGGGAGAGATCCCCAAGGAAGGCATAAAGGCCAAAAGGGTGATTGACAAGAGAAAAAAGTGACCTCCTTGGATATTTTAATGATATCCGATACTTCTGCTCGAGTGGGGTAGCTTGGATATCCTGGGGGCCTGCGGAGCCCCAGACCCGGGTTCGAATCCCGGCTCGAGCATTCGCTCCACTCATGCTCAAGCCTTAGTCATAAAATTCCTTCAGAATTTTCCCGCTCCCGGCTCGAGCGCTCGCCATCCTCACATTCGAGCTTACATATTTTAATATGTCGCGTTCAGGCTCCCGGAAGAAGTGCCGCTCCCCGAATCGCTCTGTTCCTTTCCCAAGGACTACTATTATATACACCGAGACGATTGGATTATCGAAGATGATGGAAATAGCAGGCAGAGAGAAAGATATCGAAAGGCTTCGGCTCGCTCTTAAAAATGCAAGAGGCGGGCGAGGCGGTACTATCTTACTGTCGGGCGAACTGGGAATCGGGAAGAGCGCTCTCTGCGATCAGGTCTCCGAGATTGCCCTTGAAATGGGGTTCCAGACGCTGAAAGGCTGGTGCTTTCCGGGGTATCTGAAGCCATATCTGCCGATAGAGAGTGCTCTGAAGCCAATAAATCTATCTCATATCTTCAAGATATCGGCACCGCCAAAGATAGAGAGTGTTTTTCTAATAGCCAACAGTGGAATTCTCATGAGATCGGTTGAAAGAGAGGGCCTCGGCATAGATGCGGATATATTCACCGGTATGCTCACAGCTGTCGGACATTTCGTCAGGGATTCCATGGGGGTGATGGGGGAGGCCGGCGATTCTCTCGACGTCCTAGGGTACGGAGGAATGCGCATACTCATCGAGAAAGGGGATCTGTGTTCCATGGCTGTTGTCATATCCGGCAGAGAGAATGAGTATCTTCTGGAAGATATGAAAAGTGCGCTGGAAAGGATTCATACGGACTTCGGAGATATTCTCCGCCGGTGGGACAATGACACAGAAAAAATTGCTGGGACAGAGGAAATCCTCGGATCGCTGATCGAATCGGGGAAATACGAGGGTATAGACTATTCCCGGGAAGACCCGAAACTTAGAATAGGCAATGTCATGGAAAACGTGACGCTCGGATTGGTGAGGAATTCCACGAAAAATCCGCTTCTTCTGATTATAGAGGACATCCAGTGGGCCGATAGCGCCACCATGGCTCTGCTCCACTATCTTTCCAGAAACATCAGGAATTCCAGGATACTGGTTATCGGCACATACAGACCCGAAGAGATAATATCCGAAGACGGGGAGAAAAACCGCGTATTCGAGACCATAAATATGATGAGAGCGGAAGGGCTTACGGAGGAAATCGCACTAAAACCGCTCGATGTTGTATGTTTTCCCGAATTCGTAGAAAAAAAGCTTGGAAAGATAGAAAATGTGGAGGAGTTTGCCAGGGGGATACACACAGAGAGCGGAGGAAATCCTCTTTTCGCCTGCGAGATATTGAACATGCTTGTGGAAGAGGCTATGATCGGGGCACTCGATGGCTACGAGCTTACCCGGAAACTTGAGAGCATCAGGATACCTTCGAGAATCCAGGAGATCATAATGAGAAAAATCGAAAGGCTGTGCGAAGAGGAGCGCGAGATCGCCGACGCGGCCTCCGTTCTGGGGCAGGATTTCACTCCGGAAACCATCTCCAAGATGTTGGGAAAAAGAAAGATAGAAGTGCTGAAATCCATGAGAAGGATGGAAAAGCGCGTCAATTTGATAGAGAAAAAAGGCATAGAATACAGGTTCAAAAACCCAAAAATAAGGGATATTCTGTACGAAGAGCTGGGTGAGGAACTTTCCAGAGCATACCATGAGATAGCTGCGGAAGCTCTGGAAGAGATATACGGAGAAAGGCCGGATCACTCGATACTGGGATATCACTACTATTCTGCAGGCATAGCGGATAGAGCGATAGAGCATCTTATGAAGGCAGCGGAGATGGCCATGCATGAGTATTCCAATGAAGAAGCGGTAAAGCAGCTCTCTCAGGTACTGGAACTTGCCTCCGAGGAGGGATGGAAAAATGAGCGGTGCATGGCACTGAAATGGATGGGAGAAATCCATGCCACTATGGGTGAGTACGGGAAGGCCATAGAGTTCCTAAGGGAATCGGAAAAACTGGCGGAAAACAGCCTGTCCAGGGAAATAGCGAGAAAAATAGCCGAAGCATATCAGCAGACCGGTGATTATGACCGCAGCCTTCAGATACTTCATGATGCCAAAGAAGGTGTCGCACCTGTAGAAAGGGGAAGAATTCTGCTGGTGGAAGGCAACATATTCTACAGAAAAGGAGATTACGAAAAAGCCATGGACATTTTCGAGAAATCCCTGGAATACCTCGAAAAGGAAGGTGAAGTAAGGGACATTTCCACGGCCATAAGGGCCATTGGAAACATATACTATAGCAGGGGCGATTACGAGAGCGCTCTCCGATACTATGAAAGCGCTCTGAAAGCCGGAAAAGAGGACCTCCTGGGGAAGGCCATGTCTCTTAACAATATGGGGGTCGTTAATGTAAGGCTCGGGAACTACTGGAAGGCCGCGGAATACTTCGAAGAGGCTCTTAAAATCCGGGAAAAGATAGGTGATCAGTGGGGAATAGCGATGTTTCTGAGCAATCTCGGAGTCGTATTCAGCGAAAAGGGAGACTACGGCCCTGCCATGGATTATTTCCTCAGGTCTCTTAAGATAAGAGAGAAGATAGGTGACCAATGGGGAATGGCAATGTCTCTTAACAACATAGGTCTCGTGCATTTTGAAAGAGGAGAATACCCACAATCCATAGAATTCTTCAAAAAAGCCCTGGAAATACGGGAAAAAATAGGAGACAGAGAGGGGGTCGCCTCCTCCTTAATAACGATGGGCATGGCACATCTTGAAATCGGGGACGATGAGAAGGCCATGGGACTCTATGAAAAGGCTCTCCGTATAAAGGAAGAGATAGGAGACAGAGAGGGTATTGCCGAATCGTTGAACGGCATAGGGCGCAGCCACCTGATGAAAGGGGATTTCGAGAATGCTTTGAAGTATATCGAACATAGCAGGAAAATAAGTGAAGAAACGGGCAGCAGAAGGATGCTTGTCTATAACCTGTGCTCTATGGCTGAATTGTATCTGGAGCGGGGTGAGATAGAGGCTGCCGAAAAGATGTGCTCCGAGATAGGGGAGGCGGTTCCCGAGATGGGAAGTACGGAGATGGAGGCATGGAATTTGCGTATAAAGGGTGTTCTATGCTATAAAAAGGGCAGAATCGAGGAATCGGTGAAAAATCTTAGGGAAAGTGTTGATAAATACAGAAAGATGGGCAGAAGCGGAGATATGGCCAAGGGCATTTACTGGCTAGCTCTGGTGATTGGAGGGGAAGAAGGAAAAAGACTCATGGAGGACTCTCTTCATATATTCAGAAAAAACAACATGAAAATATGGGAAAAGAGGGTAAAAGAGTTTATGGATGGAAAAGGGTCATAGCTATTATAAGCTGCCCGAAGACCAGCGAGACCATGGACATGAGCTTCAGGAGTATGTTCAGACTGGGTCCGGAGGTATCCTTAAAAGGATCTCCCACGGTATCTCCGGTCACTGCTGCTTTATGGGCTTCGCTCCCCTTTCCGCCGTAGTTCCCTTTCTCTATGTACTTCTTGGCGTTGTCCCATGCCGCACCAGAATTTGCCATGAACACGGCGAGAACGAAGCCCGCCCCCAGTGAGCCCACGAGCAGCCCCAGGAGTGCCGCGAGCCCCATTATGTATCCGACGGTGAGCGGAGCGGCTATGGCAATCAGTGCGGGAATGACCATCTCTTTAAGCGCCGCCCTGGTGCTTATGTCGACAACCCTTTCATAATGGGGTTTGACGCCCTTCTTCCCCTCGAGGAGGCCCGGAATCTCCCTGAACTGTCTTCTGACCTCTTCCACTATCTTCTGTGCAGCCCTTCCTACAGCGCCCATCGTGAGAGCACAGAACACGAACGGTATCATGGCTCCTATGAAAACCCCCGCTATAAGGAGGGGGTTCAGAAGGTCTATATGATACTTGGCTATTACATCAGCATAGGTCGCTGCAGAGCCCGCTTCCATTCCGAATCTCCTTATCTCATCCATGAAGCCGGATATGAGTGCAAGGGCGGTGAGCGCTGCGCTTCCTATCGCAAATCCCTTTCCGGTTGCCGCTGTCGTATTGCCAAGAGCGTCCAGAGCATCCGTTCTCTCCCTGACATACTCCGGCTGATGCGTCATCTCGGCCAGTCCGCCGGCATTGTCCGCTACCGGACCGTAAGCATCCGTAGCCAGAGTTATTCCGAGGGTGGAAAGCATGCCTACTGCAGAAAGTCCTATTCCGTACAGTCCCATCTGAGGTGTGTCCAGACTGCCGCCTGCCAGGAAGAAACTGGCAAGAGCTCCGCCGGCAACACTGAGTACGGGTATCACCGTGCTCATCATTCCCACGGAAAGTCCTCTTATCATAACCGTTGCATGGCCTGTCAGAGCTGCCTCCGATATGGTCCTCGTGGGTTTGTAATTGTCGCTCGTGAAGTATTCCGTCGTGTATCCTATTACTACGCCGACGACTGTTCCGGTGAGAATCGCACCCCACATGCCAAGGTAATCGGAGCCCAGGACCCAAACTACTGCCAGATAGTTGAGAGCTATTGCCAGGATTGCAGCCCCGTAAACACCCTTTCTAAGGGACCACAGGAGCTCTTTTTGCTCGGCCTTTTCCCTTGTCCTAACGAAGGAAGTGCTGACCATGCTTGCGAGAATTCCCATGGCAGCCACTACCATCGGAAGAGCGAGGAATGAGGTTACTGTTGAGTCCGTATATCCTGAGATGGTCATGGCAGCGGCGGCACCGAGACCAACAGTTGCCACCAAACTTCCCATGTAGCTCTCATATAGGTCCGCCCCCATTCCGGCCACGTCGCCCACATTGTCACCCACATTGTCCGCTATTACTGCCGGATTTCTCGGATCGTCCTCGGGTATTCCGGCTTCCACCTTACCTACGAGGTCCGCACCAACATCGGCTCCTTGGTATATATTCCTCCGCCAACTCTGGCGAAGAGCGCCATGCTGGAAGCGCCTATTCCGAAAAGAAGCATGTTCTCTCCTATTTCGGCGGGAGTTTGTCCCAGAGCTTTCAGAGTATAGTACCACACACTGACATCGAGAAGTGCCAGGCCGACAACCGTCAGACCCATTACCGAACCGCTTGCGAAGGCCACTCTGAGCCCTCTGTTCAGGCTTTCTTTTGCCGCCATCGTGGTTCTGGCGCTGGCCCTTGTGGCAATCCACATGCCTATGTAACCTGCCATTGCGGAGAAAAATCCCCCTCTCAGGAAGGCGATGGGCACATAAGGCGACAGATAACCCGCAAAAGACATGGTAGCGAGAACCGCAGTCATAGCCGCAAAGAATACTGCCACCCAGCTATACTCCCTTTTCAGATAGGTCGCCGCAGCCCTTCTTATGGCATTGGATATTTCCTGCATATCGGCAGGCCCTTCATCCTCTTTCAGGACCTTCCACGCCAGAAATGTGGCGAACAGAAGGGCAAGTATCGAAGCAATCGGTGCAAGTATTATGAAATCCATGATATCACCTGATTTCCGCAACCGGGAAGTCTGTATAAAACTTTTGCCGAAGTTCGGTTTCAGACGAAGTCCTCATCATGTCCGATTTCCGTGTTTTCGTGGATTTTCTGGCACTTTCCGGCATATGTTTCCGCATATTCGTCGAAGTCGTATATTCTAACGGGTATCGGGAACCGTGCGAACGGAGAGGTGATTATCGCCTCACCCACATTCAGAGTTTTTATCTCGTTCCTCAGAGGTGCCAGATCCTGTTTAGAAGCGCTCTCCATCCTCTCTCTGTCTCCTTCGTCGGAAAGCCCCATTATGAAAAGAGTGTTGAGCTGTGTGAGGATGTGAGGATGTATCAGTTTCGGCTGTTGTGATATGGCGCACAGCCCCACTTTGAATTTTCTGCCTTCTCTTGCGATTCGCTGGAACATCCCACCCTTCGCTTCGGATAGGACTCTCTGCGCCTCTTCGAGGGTTATGAGCACCGGTGGCAGGCCATCGAATTCTTCCTTGCTGCCCGTGAAAACCGATTTCCAGTGCTCGAATACCTTCCTTGCCATGGCAGAGCTTATGATCAGCTCCTCTTCCTCGGCGAGTCCGGATGTGTCCACAAGCACCACTTTTCTGTCCATGAGTTCATTAATTACCTGGTTTGTTACGGAAAACTCGGGATCTGTCGTTATGACGCCCATATTCATAATGGCATTCACCCTTCTCTTCAGAACCTTCAGGGTGTTTTCATGTATGTTTGGGAACTCGCCGGCGAGTTCTTCGGTGCTGCGGGAATCGATCTCTATGAGCCATTTTCTGCCGTATTTTCCGGAAAACGCAAAAAGCCCCTCCCTCTGAGCCTCGCTCAGGCTGTATATAGATGCCATATCGAAAGTATATATTTCAGTGTATGAAATCTTCAGTTCCGATATTCCCGGCTCCTTTCTGGAGGTGTAAACTTTCAATCTGTCGGATTTCAGGTGTTTCAGCCCTTTTTTGCCCTTTTCGGGCCCGTGATAATACTCTCCGTGCGGATCGAATATCAGCATCGCATACTTCATGCTCTCCATGGTCGATGCGGCCAGGACTCTCATTAAGTTGCTCTTTCCCATGCCTGTCGTCGCGAATATACCTATGTGGTACGGAAAACTTCTGCCGTGTATCCCTGCTTCGAGGTCCATCGTTCTTTCACCGCTCCTGAGTTTTCCGACCGGAACATCGCCGAGTTCGTCCTTGAGAAGTTCATAGTCGTCCTCTCTTACCTCTCTTACCGATGAAAAGTGCGAGGGGAGGGATTTGACGCCTTTTATTCTGTTCTCATCCATAGTGAGCATAGGAGCGCATCTGACTGACTTGTAAAGCCGACGCTCTCTTTGGTACATCCTGTACTCTTCTTTTCCTTCCATAAGCATTATGGAACCGGCCGCCCTTTCCGCCCAGTCTCCCTCGGCCGCCTCGTAACCGTAGCCTATGCCCGTGACCCTCAGAAGATATCTTCTGTTTTCGAAAACCTCGTCTTCCAGAATCAGCATCTCTCCCAGCTGAACATCCCTATCATAGGGAACTCGGAGCACCAGTTCGGTGACTTCTCCGTTTACAACTATTCCGCTCATCTAAACACCTCCATCGAGTTTTCTGTGAAAGTTTTCCGAAAAGCCAATTCCTCTGTTCATGGCCTCGAATCTGAATCTGGACGAGATATCGTCCACCGTCCCCTTTCGTATTATAACCTCATTGTGAATGTCTGCCAGAGGATACGGATATCCGGGATATGCCACATCGTTGCAGTATCTCATTATGTTCCCGAGGACGTTCTCTATTCTATCAAGAGATATGATATCGGTTCTGAAGGCGTTATCTCCCAGAGGGCTGTATTTAACCACATAAATCTCCTCCTTTCCACCGGAGGGCTGAGTACTTATCCTCACAAACCATCTTCCGAATCCCTTCGCTTCAGCTTCGGCGTCTATGAGGGGGACGAAGGGCATTCCCCCAAGTACCAGGCCCGAATTTTTACTTATCCCCACCACGGAAACGCCCTTATCCTGCGCTCTATCCGAAAGAATCTTTATCGCTGTCTCGGGTGTGTGCAGGTCCCCTCTCAGCGCACCGTCCACAAGCAGTATGTCACCCTCAGCCAGTTCATCAAGGGCCCTGAAAATATATCTGTACTCCTCCAGTGTCCGTATTCTCTGCAGAATATACCTCGGTTCGGTCTCACCGATCGCCGGTGCGTCCTCTCCGAGAATCTCCCTATATCTGCCTTCGTAAATCTCTCTGGAATTGTCGAATCCTATCCTGAAGGCATCTATCGGAGACACGACTTTTTTCTCCCGTTCTTCTCCGTAAATCACATATCCTGCCCTTATAAGGCCGATATAAAGGCCACCCATCGGCTCTGCCAATCCGGAACTCCCATCTACGGCCGCTATCCTGCATCCTTCCGAGGATTCGACACCATGAAAATCCATATTTTCGATATCTATCCTCTCCGACCATAGCCATCCCTCTCTCGGTGAGGATTTCAGTTCTTCTATTATCTCGGATATTCGCCGGTCGATGTCCACACATTGCCATCCGTATTAGGTATTTAAGAGATTGCAGGAGATCAGTGAAAGTGCGCCATATACTGATTTTTAGATTATTGTACCAAAAAACTTAAATCCGAAGATTCCTGTATTCCACACAGACCAATATATGAGGTGAATAAATGAAAAAAATGGCGTTCATATTGCTCACTGCCATGATGCTCCTTGGCAGTGGCCTCCTGGTAACCGTATCTGAAAATGTTTCCGCAGCCGGTGTTGCCGACTCCCCCTGGCCGATGTTCCGCGGGAATGTGGAACATACAGGTCTGAGCCAGTATGACACAAGCAACAATCTGGGAGAATTGCTCTGGAGATATCGGACGAATTATAGGGTGTACTCCTCACCTGCCATAGGGACTGACGGGACAATATATGTGGGCTCCGAGGACTATTTCCTCTATGCCGTCAATTCGGAGGGAAATCTCAAATGGAGGTTTCGTGCGGGAGATATAATAGATTCTTCGCCGGCCATAGGGACTGACGGGACCATATACATCGGTTCCGATGACCATTATCTTTATGCTCTGAATCCGGACGGGAGCCGCAGATGGAGATTCACGACCTTCGGCGTTATCCGATCCTCACCGGCCATAGGGACTGACGGGACAATATATGTGGGCTCCAACGACGGCTCTCTTTATGCCGTGAACCCCGACGGGACGCAGAAATGGGAATACGATACAGGAAATGCCGTTCGATCCTCACCGGCCATAGGGACTGATGGGACAATATATGTATGCTCCTACTACTCCTTATATGCGGTCAATCCGGATGGTACGCAGAAATGGGAATACGATACCGGTAACAGTGTCCAGGGTTCGCCCGCCATAGGGACTGACGGGACAATATATGTGGGGTCTTTTGACACGCTCTTCGCCGTGAATCCGGATGGGAGTTTCAAATGGGAATACAGGCTTTCGTTCGATACCGTCGCCTCTTCCCCGGCCATAGGGACTGACGGGACAATATATGTTGGAAGTACCGACGGATTACTTTATGCCGTGAACCCTGACGGGACTCTGAAATGGAGCTATGACGCAGGGAGCAGCATATATTCCTCTCCGGCGATAGGTGCGGATGGGACGATATATTTCGGAGCAAAC
>JAJRVK010000076.1 GCA_024277315.1 archaeon
CACACAAATATGGTCTCCGGCTCCATGAGCTCGGCATATCTTTCGACGAACTCCACGATCTCGGGATTGTTCAGGGCTTCGAGCTTTGCCATCTGCTCATGCGCGATTTTCATTTTTTCACCTATGTGGCGAGTAATACCCCTATTAAAAAGCTTTTTACGAAATTCCGGTTCTCAGTCGAGATACTGAATACAACCGAAGCCCTGTGAGTTCCTGCTTCCGATGCCCGTATCCCGTTAGAATAAGACCTATGATTGAAATAATGAGAGTGTTTTACATATTTGCAGTCTTATTGCAAACTCTTTAAATAGTCATTTGCAACGGCATTGCAAATACTTTATATACTACTTTGCAGTAGTGTTGAATATGGAGCGCTACAACCCGTGGTGGATTAACGAGCTGGATTTCACCTATCTTGAGTGGAAAGAAGCGGAGATAAACTGGGTTCCGGAGCTCGTGAATGAAATCTCCATGGAGCCCTTCTCCCTGAACTTCGTCTTTGGACCCAGACAGGTGGGCAAAACCACGGCCATTAAAATACTAATCCATCATCTTCTGAAAACCCATGATCCGAAATCCATATTCTACTATTCCTGCGACGAACTCGTGGACCACATTGAGCTGGGAGAGGTTCTGGACAGCTATATCTCGGCAAGAAAGGCATGGGGCATAGAGAGATCCTTCATTTTTCTCGATGAAATAACCTTTGTGGACGGATGGTGGAGAGCCATAAAATCTAGGATAGATTCCGGAGAATTTTCGGGAGATGTCGTTACCATAACCGGTTCCGCCAGCATGGAACTCACCAAGCAGAAGGAATTCTTTCCAGGGAGGAAGGGAAAAGGAAAGGACCACCTGATGATGCCCTTAAGCCTTTCCAGATACTCGGAAATATTCTCGGGCATAAAGCCCATGAGTGGGGATCTGGAACACATAGAGAGGAATGTCGAGGCGAACAGAATGTACTCGGATACCCTGAAAGAGATGTTTCTCCAGTATATGAACACAGGAGGATTTCCCAAAGCGATAAGGGACTTTCACAGATACGGAAGGGTGTCACAGGAAACAATGAAAACATATCTCGACTGGATGCGCGGAGACTGGGCAAAGGCCGGAAAAAGCGAGAGATACATGAAAGAGGTTCTGGCATACCTCATAAATGCTAAGGGGACCCCTATAAGCTGGAATGGCATTGCATCAGAAACCGGAATCAATTCACCGCACACCGCAAGGAGCTATGTCGAGGTTCTCGAAGGCACATTCTCAGCTATAATACTTTACATGCTCTCGCCAGAATCCAGAGTGCTTTACAGAAAGAATAAGAAGATACATTTCACGGACCCACTCCTTTTTAAAATCTTCTCCGATTATACTGGGATGGAATTCTCCGAGGACTGGCTTTTAGAAGGCATATCGGCATCTCTCATGGGTCGGAAATGCCCTGTTTTTTACTGGAGAAACTCCACAGAAATCGATATAGTCTGCAACATCAATGGGAAACAGGTAGGTTTTGAGGTGACTAAAGGCATAAAGAGATGGAAAAAACCGAGACACGTGAGCACGGCATATCTTCTGGGCAGAGAGAATATCCATCTCTATCTCTCATCGGTATGACTAAGCATTGCAAACCCTCTTATATCCTCGCCCCAATACTGCAGTGTATCGAATGTCCCGCTACATCTACGAATGCACATACTGCATATGGTTCGAGGCCCATAACGAGAAAAAAGACGGGCTGAAGTGCCCTGTCTGTGGGGGAGACATGGTGCTGAGCAAGGTTGTGAATGACAAAGATTAAAAACAGGATTTCACATATGTATGATGATAATATGTCCTCCGAAGATCGGATAATCTACGGAATACTCATCCTGATGATGGTTTTGTTCTTCTCATCCGTACTGGTGGCCAGCATGATTTTGACAAATGTCATGTTCATTCTCATTCTCATTACCATATATCTCTATGTGATTCTTCATCTGAGTTGGAAAAACAATGGCAGGAAATGGCTATGAACGTTTCATCGCACAGATATACATAACGTCCCCATCCGGCAAATCCGTGAGGTGGCCGTATTTCATCCTTTTAAGCCATTTATTTTCAATCTCTTCCTCGCGAAAATCCGGGTTTTCAGAGAGAAAGCGCTCCACAACCTCCACCGTCTCCTCGGCAGTGAACGAGCACACGCAGTAAACCAGATATCCATTCTCCTTGACCCTCTCCTTCGCCTCGTTGAGTATCGATAACTGAAGCTCCGGAAAATCCTCCACGCCGTCGATGTACTTTGCCTCCGGGTTTCTCCTTGCCGAGCCGACACCCGTGCACGGAGCGTCCACGAAGACCGTATCGTACTCTTCCGATGGTTTCCCATCAAGGACCTCTATTTTGGCGCCGTACAGTCCGGCTCTTCTTCTCAGAATCTCCCTTTTCTTTTCGTCGATGTCCCACGCATGGATTTTCGCCCTGTTTCCGGTGAAGGATGCGATCGCTATGGTCTTGACTCCGTTGCCGGCGCAGTAATCCAGTATCCTGTTCCCGAGGGATGCCGTTATCCGTGCTATCAGCTGGCTCGACTCGTCCTGAACCTGTGCTCTGCCCTCCTTCACAGCCCGGGAATACCTTGCTCTGGAGTCCGTGATTACCGCGCTCTCCAGCACGGAATCCTCTGCCTTCATACCCTCCTCTCTCAGGATATCCTTGACATTCTCCCTGTCGGAGAGATTGAAATTCACGCACAGAATAGTCTCAGGCTCCCTGTTGAGATATTTCCTCAGTTCGGGAAACTCTGAATCGATGAGATTCGCCATATAAGAGGAGAACGAATACCGTATCTCCGTGTACCTGTCCTCCGGAACCACTTTTTCCGCGCTCTCCCACTCCTGCGGACTTCTTGACAGTCTGACGTAGGTCTCCACCTTCTCAGGCAGAGAGTAGTGCTCCATCACGAAGTCATACCATTTCTTCCAGCGCACCACATTGTGCACGATCTCCGCCACTTTTTCCCGCTCTTCGAGGCTCAGCTCTGATTTTGGCAGCACATCCCTCATTCTGGCTGCCATGTTGCCCTTTCTCAGCCATTTTTCGATTATGTGGACGGCAATCCTCGTTATCCTATACACTTTCACCCTCCTTTATATGGAATTTCCTTTTAATCATCTCCGACACAAACAGAGCATAGATCATGATATAGAGGAACAGTGCCACGAAGAAAAGAGAGAGAGGCGGTATGAACATTGGTCCGAGCTCATGACGGTGTATCTGCCAGTATATTCCGCAATATGCCATTGCGAACCCGAGGACTGTCAGGAGCGCAAACAGGATGTGTGTGAAAAACTCCTTTTCTCTGTTCTGCTTATGAATATGCTCTATTGCATAAGCCGAGAGAATCGCAGCCGGCGGAAGCACGGGAAGGAAGTACCTCATATCCTCAAAGGGTATCTGGCCCACCCATTTCAGCTGCATATAGAAGAACATCGTGGGGAATGCCCAGAAAAAGAGCATCCATGCCCTGCTTCTTCTCCAGTCCAGAACCAGACCCAATGGGAATATGAAAAGAACGGGAAGCAACAAAAACAACTGGGGGAGTATCCGGTTTAGTATGTTGTCGAGCGCTTCCAGAGAGGGATGAAAATACTGCTCCAGCATGGTCTTTTCGGGAGTTTCCACGGTTAAATTCCCGTCCACAAGTTCCAGACGATGATCCATCTGGTATCCGCTGTTAAGTGGCCCACCGAACAACGCCGTATTATATGAGATGAGAAGGAAAGCCACGATGGAAAGACCGACTGCAAAGGCTATTACTGGCACAGCTCTTTTCATCAGCGCTCTTCTCTTCGAGTTCTCTCTAAAAGCCCTCAAAAACTTTATCAAGAGATAAATGAGAGGTCCGAGGAGGACCGTAGCCATGGAATAGCGCATTGTGACCGCAAACCCGAAGCTGAGTCCACCGAGGAACCCGAGCGCAATCCTGAGCGCCTTTTCTCTCTGATTTCCCCCCTCAATAATGGATTCCATCAGGAGCGTTATTCCTGCGGTTGAGAATGCCATCGAGGCATAGTCCGCCATGCCTCTGGAAAACAGCAGCATCATCCCCAGCCCGGACACCATGAAGATAAGTGTGGCGAAAAAGGCGATATCCGTGCTGTAAAGTCTTCTGGAAAGGACATATACGGACAGGCTGGCCACTGAGAATGAGAAGATGGTAATCAGATCTCTGAGACCGGAAAGCCAGAAAGGAATTATGAGATAGCAGTAGCCCGGAGGCCATCGGTTTGCCAGAGCATATTCGCCATCGACGGTCACCACAACGGAGCCCACGGGCGGCATTATGTTGTCCGTTTCTTTCACGGCGACAATGTGGGAAAGACCGCTCTGCACTGCAACCTTCATGGAAAAATTTCCTTCGCCGTCCGTTTCTCCCAGCAGCATACTGTCCTTCCACTGAAATCCGCGAGAGATTTTCACACCCTGCAGGTTTTTGTTGATATAGTGATCCACATGAATGTTCACATCGGCAGATGTTTCCGACCAGTGCTTCAGTTCCGCTCTGAGGATTATCGGATAGTTCAGAGAAGGATAATCCGTTGCAAAGCCCAGTTTGAGCGGTAAATCCGTGGTGTATACGGTCGCCGTGTAAAACCCGGGAGGGACTTCCGCGGTGAATTCTCCGTTTTCATCGGTCAACCCATCCCACTCCAGTCCTTTCTTTTCTTCCCTTATCTCCACACGCACGTCCTTTACACCCGCATTCAGACCGTTATATACAATAAGCGTGACGTTCCTTGTTCTTGCCTCCCATAGTGGTGCACCCACATTATCAGACACCTCAACTCTGGCGAATACGCATGTTTCAGGCGAATCTCCGATAAAAAAATCCAGAGGCTGAATCTTTGTGGGCCCAGCATCCTCCAGAGGAATATAGCTCCTTCCTGTTTTGTAATACACGTAAGCCCATCCGAAATAGCCATTTTCATCGGGTATTGTGCCCCCACTCCAAAGCTCCGACTCCGTAGAAGATGGAGGGCCCGCTCCTTCCGGTTCTGGCCCCTGACCTCCGGGATTTCCCGCTCCCTGATTCCATGGATAGGGAAACGAAAGTACGAACAGTGCAACTATGACAAAAATGAGAACCAGCACTCTTTTCTGCCGGATTGTTCCCATGGAACCGTTCGAGCTCATCATATGGGATTAATGAGGTAGTTATAAAACGGTTTCCTCAATCATATCTTCTATGAGCTTTGCGAGCTCCTCCGCAATCATCTGATTCATCTTTCTGCCGAGCTCTTCACTGGCCCTGTCCGGATATCCTCTGTATCCCTTCGTGAAGTACCTTTCAGGGTTCTTGAGTATGCGGTACGGTGGCAGTTCGGGATGCGACTCTCCCTGAGACCTCTCGAGTTTCACCAGGTCCGGCCTTATTGCCATGACTCTGGAGGTTTCGAGCATTCCTCCGTGCCCATCGTCCTTGGGAACTTCCTCTCCGAGGTGTTTATACGCGATATCGTAGTCGGAAAGCACCATTATCTTCGCATTTCCCGTTTTCAGAGCTTCCCCAGCGGCCATGCGGAGCGCTGCCATGTGGTTGCTTCCCGCATGCCCTGAGAGGACCACTATGTTTTTTAGTCCGTGGCGCATGAACTCTGTTAGTATGTCCCGCACGACGGACCTGAGAGAATCGGGAGTTATCGATATTGTTCCGGGAAAATTCGCAGTTGTCCTGCAGTTCCCGTAGTTGAGGGTCGGAGCTATGAGCACCTTGTAGTTATCCGCTTCAAGGATTTCTTCCACTTCCCGGGCGACCTTTTCCGGCTGAACAGTATCCGTGTTGAGAGGCAGGTGCCAGCCGTGCCCCTCCACGGCGCCTATCGGCAGTATAACCACAGCGAGACTGTCCACGAAGTTTGAGAATTCTTCCGAGGTCATCTCTTCCAGTTTCATGGTATCACCCGCCCAAAACAGTGAATCTCGTATTTACACCCTTCGACGGCTTCAAAGCATATTTCCGATTTTGTTTCCGACTTCAAGGCTCTTTTTCAGGACATTTTTGACATCGCAGTCTTTATCGACATCGACAACAAGAAGGGCGGTGGGTCCCGCCGGATGTATCAGGAGTTTGGAACCCTCGAGTTCCACGGATATGTGTTTCAACCTGTCTCTCAGCTCCTTTGTTGCGGTCTGAGCCGCACCGAGAAGGATGGCCGACATCGTGGTGAACGTCTCGAGATGCGCATTGGAAGGCGGATTTCCGTATATATGAGCGCCACTTGTCGAGATCACAAGGACGCCGTTCACACCTTTTTCTTCCTTCAGCTCGTCGAGAGCCCTATCCATCGGATTCATCTTAATGCCTCTTGTATCCATACCCATACGCTATTGGCTTATAAATCTTTCTGATGCGTGAGCATAAATACATATAGTTTTTCGAAAAAGAGGCTTCTCTCCCCGATTTTTTTGACTTTATGCCCTATGTCCAAAAAATCTGATTTTGTCACCGAAGATGCTACAAAATATGCTTTCCCTCCGTTTTTCAGAAGCTCCGGATACCTCGAAATCAGACGTTTTATATGCGAACTGCCACCTTCACCGCTCTCGAGAGCGGTCGATATATCACCGTACTCGACATCCGAAGCCGGCAGATAGGGGGGATTGAAGGTTATGACATCGAATTTCCCTCTGATGCCGCCCGTCATATCCGCTCTTATGAACTCTATCTCCACTCCGTTCTTTTTTGCATTTTTATCCGCACATTCCAGAGCCCTCTCGCTTATGTCCGTGGCATAGACATCGGCACCGGAAAGAGCCGCAGCTATGGCTATTATACCGGTCCCCGTTCCTATGTCCAGAACCATTTCTCCAGGCTTTATCTCCACCGATTCAAGGAGAAGCAGGGAATCTTCCCTCGGAGGATAGACGCCTCCGCACTCATCGATTTCCGGCGGCATCCTCATTCATCTTTTCCTCCACCCTCTTGAGTCCGGCCTCGTATCCTATTTCTCTGAAAATCTTGACAGCCTGCCTGTACAGCTCCTTCTTTCTTCTGATATCCGGGCATCTTCCTGCCCTTTCTTCGTACATCTCCCCCAAATGTCTTATGAGCTCCTCTTCGCGGAGAGCTCTTTCGGCCTCTTCATAATACGGTTCGGCGTTGTTTCCCGCGGCATCGTGTATTCCGGCTATTACGGTCTTAAGTATGGCCAGCATTCTTCTGTCGCTTATCTCTTCCAGCAGTTTTCCTGCCTTTTCAGCCATTTTCTTCGCTTCTTCGACATTTCCCATGTTAAGATAGTTGTCCGCCATGTTCGTGAGGACATATCCCATGAGCTGGGCATGGGAGGATATCTCCGCATAGACCATGGCTCTCTCGAAGTGTCTGTTCGCCTCCTCTCTTCTGCCGAGACCTGCCTCGAAAATGGCGAGATTATGATACAGGTTTCCGAGCACCCTGTACTCCCCGACCTCCTGGAAGAACTCTATCTGTTTGAGGAGCGCTTCCACGGCGCCTTCGAGATCGCCTTTTCTGGCCAGAACCGTCGCCAGCGACCCTTCGGCATGCGCCTTCCTGCTAAGATTTCCACTCTTTTTGTGTATGGAGATAGCCTCCCGTATCGAACTTTCCGCCTCGTCATATCTGGATGTCCTTATGAACACCATTCCCATGGAATTCTTAAGTTCGGCCATCAGCCCTATGCTGGAACACTTTTGCATGGCCTCGTTTAGTATCTCCTCCGCTTCTTTCTGTTTGTCAATGGCGTTGTAAACCATGGCAAGGGCATTCATCCCCAGTATTCTGGTGTTTCCTTTCGAAATCTCTATGGCTCTCCGAAGAGTGGCGGCCGCTTTGTCCATGCTGCCAGTAGCGTGAAGGGCCACTCCTCGGGAAATAAGCATCCCCGGTCTTTCGCTGTCTTCCGGTTCCAAAAGTGCGAGAAGCTCACGCCCCATGCCTTTGGATATGATTTCATCCAGTATTCCGAGAAGATATTCGTCCAGAGCATCGTATTCTTTCGCCTGCAACAGATGATATATGGCCTCGAGTTTGTCGGCAGGCACGGGGGATGCGGATAGATGCCGGAAGGCCATTATATGGTCCTTTTTCTGGTCTCTCTTTCTTCCGAACAGCTCTCTTATCAGGTCGTGGGTGAAGTATCTCTCCTCCGTGTTGTAATGCACGATTCCTTTCCTCACCAGGGATTTCAGGGTCTCTATGTCCTTTTCCGTTGTTACGAAGGCCTCCGCCGGAACGGGTCTTCTGTATACGCTTATCTTCGAAAGGATTCTTCTTTCGTCGGCTTTCAGCCTGCTATAAAACTCCTCGCTCAGATATGCCGTAACCGCTCCTTTCTTCAGGCCGGCGAGCCCCCCCATCTCGATTGTGAGTGGATGCCCCTTGCTGAAAGAGTATATCTCCCGGAAATCTTCCTCGGTGGTGAACATGCCCTTGGAAATGAGGAAGGCTTTTGCAGCCTCCGGCGATATGCCGTCGAGGAATATTTCACGGATGTCTCCCTTCAAAGAAACCTCCCTCCGGGTATAGAAATCGGGTATGGCCCGGCTTATGACTATAAGCCTGACAGGAGTTTTTTTGAGAACCGTGTGCAGCATCCCGAATATTTCCTTCACCTCGTCCGAGGAGTTCTGGTAGTTATCAAAAACCCATATCTGCCTCTCGTCTATGTTCTGGAGTATCTTGGCCACTATGCCCATATCCACTTCTCTTCCGGAGAGGTACTTCTTAAGGGAAGTTTTGCCGTTCCTGGCAAGAAATTCGGATAGGGAACTCAGAACCCCTTTCACGGTCTCCCATTTCTCTATCCTGTACCAGAACACCGGACTTCTTAGTGATGATACGAAGGCGGCCACAAGAGAGGTTTTGCCTATTCCTGCAGTGCCTATAACGGCAAGAGTGGTCGTTCCCCCTCTGTACCATTCCTCTATCGATCTGGTCTCGGAATCTCTGCCGAAAAGCTCCGAAACTCTGGGCAATGGGGATGAGTATGCCCTTCTCCTCTTCTTTTCAACCGTTTCCTTTATGTCTATCGGAGATATTACCGATGAGCCTATCACGGCATCCACTGCCATGCAGTACGGAACGGACATGGAGCTGGAAATATATGCTACGGCCTCCTCACCCCTCATCTCTCTGCTGTCTCCGTTGGCCCGGACTATGACATTTCTGGACCTGACCATCTCCTCGATCTCTTTAACCCTTCTTTCACCTTCTGGCGTTGTGAAATACGCTTTTCTTCTCTTTCTTCCCCCGGCATGGGCCTTGAATTCTTCCAGAAGTCCTTTTTTCATCATTCTCTTTATTTCCACGGAGATATGCGGCCTTTTGACACCGATGGCCTCTGCAATGCCTTCCTGGGTTATCGCAGTGGGTACGGCTATCTTTCCCCGGTATGCACGATATTTTGAGAGATGGAGAAGTATCTTCTCCTGAACCGTAAGTGAGTTCATGCCATCCTGGTATATGTTGTTATGGTATTATTTAAACTTTTCTAGAATATCCATCTATGAGAAAATCTGTATTTTTCCGGGGATTTTTCCGAAAACTTTATTAAAAGCCGATGGACTACACCCTCGCTTCATCAAGGAGGACAAAAAATGAAAAAAGCCTCTGAATCGGCCATCAGCATAGCACTCGCAATTATTTTGCTGGGGGCAGTAGTGCTCCCTTCACCGGTAAACAGTGAGGATCAGGCCGCAAACAGGATAACCGTCATAACCGGAATCCCTTCCGGAATAGTGCTCCAGGATGTGGCATGGAATGAGAACACCTATGAATATGCCATCTGTGTGGGGGAGAACTCAACGGCAGGCTCACCTGTAATTTACAGATACTCTCCTCGCTACGGATGGGATCTCCTGTACGAGGTGGGTCTGGGAGAGGTCCTGTATGATGTGGTTTACGATACATACAACAATTCCGACACCTTTCTGATACTGGCGGATAATGGCGCCGAGTCTTCCGCATATAAGCTCGATAATGCCGACACACCTTCTCCTCTGGTAACGCCTCTCGGAGGACCGCCTCCAGGGGGAGGTTATCTGGGAGGCTGCTTTGATTGGTCAACCGGACTCCGGGGCACACTAGTGGCCGTAGGAACACCGTATGACACTCTTAAAGGCATAATAGCATGGCACGATATGAGCGCAGCATCCGATGTCTGGTCTTATGTGAACACGGCACCTGGCGATATTCTGGAAGCCGCCACATGGAACTACAACACCACCGAGCCGATAATAGTTGTCGTGGGTCACAATGCCAACACAAATTCGGCGGTTGCCTACGCATTCGACTATGAGAACGTGTATCCACTCACGGTCCCTCCGGATGCGGGGGCATTTTACGGGATAGACTGGTATCCGGGCTATCCGAACGGATACGCCATTGTGGTCGGCGAGGACAGGAGCGGTAACGGCAAGGTCTGGAAACTGGAAAATCTGCACGAGACGCGTCACATCTCGTATTATCAGTCCACTGCCGGAAGCGAATCCCTGAAATATGCGTATTATAACGGAAACTCCTGGAGAATAGAAACCGTGGATCCCTCCCCTTATGCGGGCTATTACACCTCAATCGCCCTGGATACCCACGGCCGTCCGCATATAAGCTACTGGGACGGAGGCACAACTGAGCTCAAGCACGCATGGAAGGAAGGCGGAGTCTGGTACGTGGAAACCGTCGACACATCCGGCAATGTCGGCCAGTACAGTTCAATCGCCATAGATTCCGGGAACAACATACATATAAGCTATTACGACCTGACAAATGGCGATCTGAAATATGCCTATTTCAACGGTACGGCATGGAGCATACAGGTGGTCGATTCCTCCGGAGATGTTGGAAAATACACCTCCATCGCACTGAATTCTTTAAACAATCCACATATAAGTTATCTCAACGTCACAAACGAGGACTTGAAGCACGCATGGTACAGCAGTGGCGTATGGAATGTGGAGACGGTCGACTCCACCGGTGCTGTGGGTTATTACACGGCCATAGATACGGATTCATCGGGCTATCCTCACATAGCCTATTCGGATACCACACTAGGCCAGCTCAAATATGCATTTTACGATGGAACGTCATGGACCAGGGAGATCGCTCAGTCGATAGCATCATCATATATATCCATGACATTGGATTCCGCGGATGTTCCGCACATAAGTTACATCCAGAGCGGGCTTGATTATACGAAGAAAGAGAACACGACATGGTACTCTGCAGGTGTTATCGATTCCTCCGCCGGTTATGAGACCTCCATCGCATTGGACAGAAAAGGCAATCCCTGTATAAGTTATTGGGATGTTTCCAACGGGGATTTGAAATATGCTCAATATGATGGGAGCAGCTGGAAGACTGAAACAGTCGATTTCGCAGGTACGGTCGGAAGATATTCATCTCTCGCTATGGGTTTTGACGCCGTGTTCACTCCTCTGAAAACCGATTCTCTGGCTCCGATACTGAGAGATGTCGACTGGAAAGATGACGGAGGTTCCGCGATAATCGTCGGAAACGGAGGAGCCGTCTTCATGTATTACGATGGCGATCCTTATCTATCCAACTGGACAGATATCTCCGCATTTACAGGAGATATTCTCGGTGTCGCCGTCAAATCCCCTGCGAGTCCGGCATACGGTCTCGGTGTGAGCCTCACTTCGGCGGTCAAGATATCCTATCAGGTTTCCAACACTGCTACGGAGATAACGGCAAGGGCGGTAGTTCCCAATCTGAACTACATAGATTTCCTGGATTCCACCCTGCAACCGAGAGTGAATCAGCAGGTAGATGTCGGCAGCACATACACATTCTTCATAAACGGCTCTTATGGCAGAGGGTGGGATTTTGTGGGCGGCATAGATATCTATGCATGGTACGATAACGGAAACGATTCCACAAACTACAATGACACTCAGGGAGCGAATCTGAACTTCAGATTGCATTTTTATCCGGATGCTACGGACCCGTTCAATAACTCCGGAACATGGGAACTTCTCTGGCCGGTCAATAGCGAGGTAACCCTGGAAGGATGGTATCAGACGGTCGAAGACGGTCCTTCCGGTACACCGGGAGTAAACGACCCGAACGATTACTATCTGTTGAGGGTAAATGTGACATTCGGTCCGCAGATAAGATACGCTCCCGGCGATGGAACATGGGATGTCTCCACCAACCAGTCCGACAGACTGGTTTCTCTGAACGATCCCTATAGCTGGAACTTCAACATAACTATCTATGATGCGGACGATCCTACCGTTCGACAGACGAAATACGATGAATTCGGGATATACATTTACACGGAGATATCTGTCCAGAACAATCCGTCCGGCATGGGAGCGCCGGGAACCACCATAGAACTTCTGCCCTCGAGCCACATAGGAATAAGGACGAACATAGAGTACTTGGTGGTTGTGAATATAACCGATCTTAAGAATGCAACCGGGGGCAGATCCATATCCAGAAGCAATGTGGAGGTCAGAAATCCGACGGCGAATAACGACACATTCGCAAGCTATATCTGGGACTGGACTCCCTTTTCAGATCCCGCTCCCCTATACGTATGGGGAAACAATTCCTCAGGAACCGTTATGCCTCCGCTTGCAAACGGAACATGTACGGCCGGCTATTTTTACGGTTATGACGCCGCGATAATTTATACGACCGTGGAATGGAGACTTACAATACCTCCGAACACTCCCGAGGACGAGTACCGGTCAACAATAACGTATGAGATAGGTTATGTATAAACCGTTTCCCCGTCATTTCCGGGTTCCGAACCGGAGGGACATCACACAAAAAGCTTATAATCCCGAAGAGAATGGTTAATACGGAATCCGAAAGGAGGATAAAAAATGAGAAAGACGAATAGAACCACCCTGAGCATATTTGTGGTGCTCGCATTGATCGCAACCGCCTTTTTTGTGAACCCGGTGAGCGCATACGACCAGGCCAAAGAAAAGGTAGGTTCGATATCCATTCCGCCGGGTGTGACTTTCTACGACATAGCCTGGAACGAGAACAACTACAGATATGCGATAGCAGTGGGTGTGAACACAACTTCGAATACGGGCGTGGTTTACCGCTTTACACCGCCTGCCAATTGGGTTCAGATATTCAGCCAGCCTAACGAGGAATACTATGATGTTGTCTATGACACGTATAAAAACAGAGATACGTTTTATTTTGTCGGCTCGGGAAGTGCCATTTCAAAAGCGTACAAGATAGAGAGCGCGGCTTCTCCATCTCCCACGGTGACGACTCTCGGAACACCCAGCGGGGACATTCTTAAAGGGGTATGTTTCGTCCCGACATACGGTAATAACGGCACTCTGGTGGCCGTGGGTCACGATATAGGCGTCAACAACGGGATGATTGCATTATATGATATCTATAATGACACCAGCTGGACATACATATACACACCCAACAATGATTATCTGGAAGCTGCTACATGGGACTTTCAGGACAGAATTATAGCTGTCGGGGATGATGCCGGAACCGGAGTTGTTTATGTTTTGGTCAACTATACTTCACTTGCCAGACTGGCAACTCCTCCGGATTTCGGACCCATTTACGGAATAGACTGGAGACCCTGGGATCCGAGCGCCTATGCTTTGATAGTTGGTGCCGACAAGACGGGTTCCGGAAGAGTGTGGGTTTTGGACGCCGCCATGAATTTCAAAATTCCCAGAGGAACGGATTCCTCCACCCCGGTTCTAAACGATGTCGACTGGGATGATCTGGGGAAAGGGGCGGTGATAATAGGCTCTTCAGGTGCGATATATGTACACTATGCCGGAAACAGGAACATAGTGAACTGGTCGACACCTTCATTCACCAGTGATATATATGGCATATCGTTGAAATCCCCCGGCTCTCCCGGCTACGGCCTCGGAGTAGGAACAACAGCAGCCCCGGTCATCTCTTACCAGGTGGCTGATTCCAGCACACAGATAACCGCAAACACCGTCTACCCGCATCTCAACGAGATCGATTTCAGAGAC
>JAJRVK010000077.1 GCA_024277315.1 archaeon
GATAGTTTTGTCCCAATGCCGGCGAGTGCATATATCGAGTTCGGTACCTCGACCGTCATCTTTTAATCCTACCTGTCTATGTGGACATCAGGTGATTTGATGAAGGCATACAAAATCAGCGGAACGTTCAAAATGGGCAGTGTGGAACAAAATCCTTTTACAATCGAACTTGCCGCCAAAAGAAAGGACGAAGCGGTTAATAAACTCTATTCGATATTGGGAAGCAAACACGGGGTAAAGAGGAGAGAGGTGAAGATAACAGAAGTGAAATCCCTGAAAAAGGAAGAGATAGAGGACCCCGTTGTAAGATATCAGGTTACGGGTGAATAGATGAACGAGGAAGAACTGAGGCAGGCCATAGGCGCTCTCGAAAGCTATAAAGTAAGCATTCAGACATTGGCCGAGCAGAAAAATTTCGTGGAGATGTCCCTGAAAGAATACAGAATCGCAAAAACAAGTCTTGAAGCGTTTAAAGATGCGGGGAAAGGCGACGAAGTTATGGTCCCCATCGGTGCCGGAATACTGGCAAAGATGCAGGTGGCGGACCCGAATTCGTTCATAGTCAATGCAGGCTCGAACATATCTGTGGAAAAGGACTTCGAAGGTGCGATGGAAACTCTCGAGAAGAGGATGTCTGACATAGAAGATGGTCTGAAATCAATAGAGGAGAATCTGGATCGCCTTGAAGAAGAGTATGATAGGCTGGCGCAGTATGTCCAGCACGCGTATGAAGAATATCAGAGGTCACAGGATGTTCAAGGTACTTAAAGAGAAACTGGGAGCATTCAAGAAAAAGATCGCGAAAGAGGTGGAGGTGGAGAGCGCAGAAGAAGCATTTGCTGAAAAAGGGAAGAGGATAAGCGAGGATAGGTTTGAGGAAATTGTATGGGACCTTGAGATGGCTCTCCTGGAATCGGATGTCGCTCTTCCGGTCGTGGAGGAGATAAAGGCCCATCTCAAGGAAGAACTGCTTGAAAAGAGAATAAGGAAGGGAGTGGACCCGGAAAAGGCCGTAGAGCTCGCTCTTAAGAATGCCGTAAAAAAGACCCTGACATCTGAGAAAATAAATTTCGACGAATTTGTTAAAAAGCATGAAAAGCCTGTGGTGATAATGTTTGTCGGGGTAAACGGAACCGGGAAAACGACAGTAATAGCGAGAATAGCCCACAGGCTCATAAAAAACGGTTATTCGGTGGTCCTTGCCGCAGCGGACACTTTCAGGGCTGGGGCGATAGAGCAGTTGACGGTCCATGCCAAGAACCTGGGAGTCAAAATAGTAAAGCATCAATCCGGCTCGGACCCTGCCGCCGTGGCATACGATGCGATTGAACATGCGAAGGCAAGGCGCAAGGATGTGGTCCTCATAGATACCGCCGGAAGAATGCAGACCAATGCTAACCTGATGGATGAGATGAAGAAGATAAAGAGGGTTGCTAACCCCGATATGACGATATTCGTCGGTGATTCGCTGGCAGGGAACGATGCGATTGAACAGGCGAAGAAGTTCGATGAGGCGGTGGGCATAGATGCGGCCATTCTCACAAAGATAGATGCGGATGCAAAGGGTGGTGCGGCTCTTTCCATAGCACACGCCGTAGGAAAGCCCATTCTCTTCATAGGAACAGGGCAGGAATACGAGGATCTGGTGCCTTTCGATGAGGAATGGATGATAAAAAGACTATTTGAGGAATAAACATGAAGGTGCATCCGGAGTGTGCTCAGTGTTTGCTTAAAAGAATCATATACGAGACAAGGCTGGGCGGAGCGGATATTGAGAAGCAGTATGTCGCCACGGAGATTGCTCTGAAGGCACTTTCTGAGAGGTTTTCTCCGCATGTCTGCTCTGCGGAGATAGCTACGGACGTCCATAGAGTGGTCTATGATCTTCTCGGAAAGGACCCGTACGAAAATGCGAAGAAAAAAAGCAATGAAATCGCCCTGCAGCTGCTTCCAAAGGCCAGAGGAATGGTGGAGCTATCTGAAAATCCCTTCAGGACAGCCGTTCTGTGCTCCATAATCGGGAACGTCCTTGATTTCGGCATAAGAAGTGATTTCGAGAATGCGGAAGTGCTCCTCGAAAAGTTCGACTCCTTATGCGCGGAGGGTCTGGGATACGACGATACTGAAAAAATAATGGAACTGGCCAGAAACTCGAGGGTCGCATATCTGACAGACAACTGCGGAGAGATAGCTTTTGACACTCTTCTTATAGAACAGCTCAAGAAATTGGGGGCGAGCATCACGCTCATCGTTCGAGGCGAGCCCATACTTACGGACGCTACAATGGAGGATGTAAAGGAACTTGAGATGGATAAAATCGTGTATAAGGTCACAACCACCGGAAGATTTGCCGTGGGAATCCCGTTCTGGGACATGCCGGAGGAGCTGGAGAGGGAACTGGAGAGCGCGGACCTGATAATAGCGAAGGGGATGGCGAACTATGAAACGCTGAGCGAGATGGATTATAGGCCGGTGGCATATCTTCTCAGGACGAAATGCCATCCCGTTGCATCGGGCATGGGGCTGGAAAAGGATATAAATGCTGCGAAACTGTATAAATAATCGCTTCTGAAACAAAACACATTGTGCGATATACAGATATGCCCAGACAGGGTTAAATATCCATCAGTATGATGACAGGCGGATATCATGAAATCTAACAAAAAAATAAGCCTTGATGCGTCTCTGTATACGGGAATCGAGGAGATAGACAGACAGCATGAGATGTTTATTGAGAGGTTGAACAGAATAAACGAACATCTGCATCCCGGATCAGAGGGAAATGCCCTTAGAGGAGCGGTGCATTTCATGGACAGGTATGCACGATGGCATTTTTCAACAGAGGAGAGGTATATGCAGGAATACGGATATCCCGAAATCCGGGCCCATAAAAGAGAGCATGAAAGATTCTATGAAAATACGGAGAAACTCATGGAAATGCTTGAAAATGGGGATGTGGATCGAAGTACCATACTTTTTGTTGACAGATACATGATAGACTGGGTAATACTTCATATAAAGGGAACGGACCGGAAATTCGCTGAGTATCTGAAGAAAAAAGGTCTGAACATCCCTAGAGAAGAATACAGGGAAAATATGGATTAAAGGGTTTGTTCCCTCACTTAAGCCTTTTTCTGGCGGGAACGATTGCTCCCACGGTGCCCAATAAAACCAGCAGTAACATCCCCACAGGATATGTCGTATTTTCGGAATTCGCCGTTCCTTCGGAGGAAATAATATCTGTATCTGTGTTTTCAACGAAATCAGCCATCTGCGAGGCAGAAATGCCTGGATTCCGTACACCTGTGATCTGCGTCACTGTTCCTTCAAGGACTCTTACAGTGAAATTGTCTGTATTGATTATTATGGTATAGTCTTTATCCACATAGACCCAGTATGATCTTCCGGAAACAAGGGTATCATTGGCAGATATATTCTCCATTATTAATGGATTTGTTAGGTTTGCGCTCTGCACATAGCTATATTCCACACCATCAAGAAGTTCCCTCACCTGAAATGCGAACGCCCCCTCTATCAGGTTCCAGCCCCTGTGTATGTATATGGTGATGTTGCCCGTATGTATCGGGGATGGCCCTGAGAGAACGCTGTAATTGGTGAAGTTTACCCACAGACCCATCGTGCGGTCTATTAGCGGAAATCCGGCATTGTATCTTGCCGCTCTGTTTGCATCATAGGTGTACCATGTTCCGTTGAGATAGATCATCGCCCGATCCCAGGAAGCGTTCGACAGAGCATCGGTTATGGGTGTTTTGTTCACGAGCCACGGGAAGGCGACCATGTGCCATCCGGGAGTATAGCTTATGACCACAGGAGTGGGCTCCATGAGGGGATATTCATCGACACTTGAGCCACCATCTATCAC
>JAJRVK010000005.1 GCA_024277315.1 archaeon
TGAGCCATCTTCAGGAGATGTTATGTTTATGTCCGGAATTCCCGTGTCATATCCACATATAGCTTCGTAATCCGTTTTCACCTCTGTGTTTCCCGATATGTCCGTCGCTATGCTACGGAGCCGATAGTGTCCCTCGCCTTCCGGGAATGTGAAAGACCATACCAACGGAGCGCTCCTGTCCGATGAGAACTCCGTCCAGTCTCCCCATGTACTATTGTCCGTGGAATGACGGTACCACAAAGACACCGATGCTATGCCGCTCATATCGTCGGTGGCCTCTGCTTCCATATTCAGCGAAGAAAAATGCCAGTATCCCGCGGTACTGTTCAATTCGGATGTAGGTGCCCTGTCGTCATATCCACATGATGCATCTGCGATGTCGGGAGAACTCTCCTCATATCCGGCCCGATCAGTGGCCACGGAATAGAACTCATAATATCCCGCACCTGCAGGGAATGAAAACATCCACGACCATGCGCCCGTGTCATTCCTTCCGAAGAGAGTCCATGCTCCCCAGCTGTTTCCATCCCCGGAGTACCTATACCACAGATATACATAACTTACCCCGCTTCCCACATCGCTGGCACTGGCATTCATCGCTGTTATTCCGTTCTTCCAATATGGCGTTATCTGGTTCACAGATGACTCGGGAGGAATACCGCCCCACGGCTCCATCAGCGGATAATTGTCCTGCACACCCGCGCCGCCGTCTATCCAGGTGTAGGGTGTATCGCCGATGAGATCGCTGCCGGCAATGTCCTGGTTCGGCCCGGAGAACTCGTCAACCCCCGTGTAATTATCCCAGTAATTGCCGCCTGCCAGCGGGCTCTGGGAGTAGGTGGTGTTCCAGAAGTTCTTCCCGGTATTGTCGTAGGCGTGGATGGTGTTGTTGAAGAAGTTGTTGTGGTAGAGGGTATTGTTGTACGGGTCGTCCGTACCGGCGCCTGGAATATACACGCCCATGCCGGCGTTGTCCCTTATGTTGTTGAGCATCACGGTGTTCCTGGCCGCGTAATAGGATATCTTGATTGCAGAGCTGTCCAGCGTGTCCTGTGTTCCGGATATCGTGTTGTTTATCACCAGATTGTCCACAGACTGCTCCACGATTATGCCCTGGTACACGGTGTTCAGTATCACATTGTCCCGTACCGTGTTGTTGTCTGAATAATAGCGCACCCTCACCCCGAAACTTACGCCCGTCATGGTGTTGTTCGCTATTATGTTGCGGTCATCAAAACTTATCATATCCACAGCGAAATAGGTGCGGTCCATCGTGTTGTTCTCGATGGTGTTGTCCACAGAACTGGCCAGATAGACGGCGGTTTCGCCAGCGCCCCCCATATTTATCACGGTGTTGTCCCTTATGGTGTTATTACTTGCAGTAGCAAGTCTGATTGCGCCATTTATATCGTTATCTATCAGCGTGCAGTCCTCCACGAGGTTCCAGCATGAGTTGCCCAGTCCTATTCCGGCCCCGTTGTGATTGACCGTGCAGTTCCTTATCGTGGCGAAACTGCTGTCCAGTATGTAAATACCGGTCTGTGCTCCCCCTATATAATTGTAGGTGGCCGTGGTGTTGAGGAATGTGGTGTTATCGCTGCCGGTATCAGCCACCACGCCGCCATTATTGTTGTAACTGGCATTGCAGTTCTCCACCGTGTTGTTCTCGCTGCCGGCCGTCAGGTATATGCCGTAGTTGGAGTTATCATGGCTCCAGACATTGTACATCCAGTTGTAGTTCGCACTGCTGGTGAATATCCCGTTCGTGCAGTTGTACATCTCCGAGTTCCTTATGGTATTGTTGTCACTCTCCAGTTGCACACCGTTGGCCGCACCGGATATGACCGCATAGTTCATCTGAACAATGCCGCCGGCCGACCTTATCGAGCCCCACTGACCCGGTGCCTGAACGCTCTGGTTGGACATGAAATAGATCCTGTTGCTCTGGGTTCCGTTCACATACAGTGTGCCGTCGACTGTGATACTATATGTACCATTGAAAATGACATATACCGGCCCCCCACTCACATCTATTTCCAGTTTCTGCCCGGATAGAATGCTGACATCCCCGATTATGTAGTATGGACTGCCGGCAGCATCCCATACGCCCGACTGATTTCCACTCACTTCTGTGCCTTCTCCTGGAATACTTATGAAGAACATAGCCCCCATAAGAATAAGCAGAGCTATATTTATCGATACCAGTTTTTTCAAACTATCACCTCTAAGGCTTTTCAACCATCTAATTTTTATCACATATATAAGTTTGTATGCTCCTATGGAAGAACGGGGTCATTTTGAGCATTGAGGGTGTGAAAACCCCGAAAACACCCTTTTCAGCCTTTTATGATTTTCTATTTATCTATTTTTCATTAATTCCCGAAAAATGGCTCTGAAACTGCGAAAAATCGCAGAAAATCGGCAAAAATGCTTTTATACCTAAAGTCGATACGGACAGGACTTAAAGGTGACTCGATGAGCGAAAAATACACGGCAGAGAATATTCAGGTTCTCGAAGGATTGCAGGCGGTCAGGAAAAGGCCGAGCATGTACATAGGAAGCACCGATTATCATGGTCTTCATCATCTTGTTTACGAGGTGGTGGACAACTCCATAGACGAGGCCATGGTCGGAGAGTGTACGAGCATACATGTCATACTTGAAAATGACGGGAGTGTCACGGTGATAGACGACGGAAGGGGAATCCCCGTGGATAAACACCCGAAATACGGGGTGTCCGCCCTCGAAATAGTCATGACCAAGCTCCATGCCGGCGGAAAGTTCGACAGAAAATCCTACAAGGTCTCAGGAGGGCTGCACGGTGTGGGCGTTTCCGTGGTCAACGCGCTCTCCGAATGGATGAAGGTCGTCGTGAAAAGGAACGGAAAGATATACTATCAGAGGTACGAGAGGGGGAAACCCGTCGGTCCGGTTGAGATAATCGGCGATACCGAGGAAAGAGGCACGGAGACAAGCTTCAAACCGGACCCGGAGATATTCGATACGACGGAGTTCAATTACGACATTCTCAGGCACAGGCTCATGGAGCTGGCATTCCTGAACAGAGGGCTGAGGATAGTCCTCGAGGACCGGAGAAAGGATGAGCCTGTCAGGGAGGAATTCCACTACGAGGGCGGGATAATCGAGTTCGTGGAGTATCTGAACAGGATGAAGAAGCCGCTTCACAGCGAACCGATATACATAAACGGCGAGAAGGAGAACATTCGGGTGGAAATAGCCCTGCAGTACACCGACGACTACCGGGAGCAGATTTACTCCTACGCCAACAACATAAACACCATGGAAGGGGGGACGCATCTCAGCGGCTTCAGGTCGGCACTGACAAGGGTCATGAACGAGTACGGCTCGAGGAGAGGGCTGCTGAAGAAGGATGAGAAGCTGAGCGGAGAGGATGTAAGGGAGGGGCTGACTGCGATAATAAGCGTTAAGGTGCCGGAACCGCAGTTCGAGGGGCAGACCAAGACCAAGCTAGGAAACAGCGAGGTCATGGGACTAGTGGCATCGGTGGTGTATGAGAAGCTCTCCGAATTCTTCGAGGAACACCCGTCAATAGGGGAAATAGCCGTGACAAAGGCAAGGCTTGCATCGCAGGCCAGAGAGGCGGCGAGAAAGGCGAGAGAGCTCACAAGAAGGAAGGGGTTGCTTGAGACCGCGGCACTGCCGGGAAAACTTGCCGACTGCGCCGAAAAAGACCCTTCGAAGAGCGAGCTGTTCATAGTGGAGGGTGACTCCGCCGGAGGGAGCGCGAAGCAGGGAAGGGACAGGCACTTTCAGGCAATACTCCCCCTGAGAGGGAAGATAATAAACGTCGAGAAGGCGAGGCTCGATAAGATACTGAAGAATGAGGAAATAAGGACGCTCATAACCGCGATAGGCACCGGAATAAAGGACGATTTCGACCTTTCAAAGCTCAGATACCACAGGATAATCATAATGACCGATGCCGATGTGGACGGGGCCCACATAAGAACCCTTCTGCTGACCTTTTTCTACAGGTACATGCGCCCGCTGATAGAGAACGGGCACATATACATAGCACAGCCGCCGCTTTACAGGGTCAAGAAGGGGAATAAAGAGATTTACTGCTATACCGACGAGGAGATGAACAGGGCCTTGGAAGAACTGGGCGGAGGAACCGTGCAGCGCTACAAAGGGCTCGGTGAGATGAATCCTGTCCAGCTCTGGGAGACCACCATGAATCCCGAGACCAGGAAGCTCATAAAGGTGACGATAGAGGATGCGATGATGGCCGACGAACTTTTCACCACGCTGATGGGGGACAGGGTCGAGCCGAGGCGGGAGTACATCTACAGGCATGCGAAGGAGGTCGTTAATCTTGACATCTGAGACTCCTTCGCTTTCAGAGGACGAATTGAGAAAAGGAGTGAAGGAGCTGGTGGAGAGATACGGGGAACTCAAGGCGAAGAAGAAAGAAAAAGGGCTTAAGGACATAAGCGAGGCAGATGTCAGGGCGGACTTCATAGATGAGCTGTTTGCCGCGCTCGGATGGAATGTCAAGGACCCCGATGAGTACAACAGGGAGAAATATGTCAGAGGGGCTGGGCTGGCGGACATAGCCCTGATGCTCGGGGAAAGGCCAGTGGCTTTCGTGGAGGCTAAGAGATTCCAATCCATACCCTCTTTCGACAGAAGGGAGATAGACTGGATTGAGCAGGAAAGGCAGGTCATGAA
>JAJRVK010000078.1 GCA_024277315.1 archaeon
AAACGATGCTCATATCGTGCGTCTCTATTTCTTCTAATTTCGTCGTGCAGTGCCATAATTATCAGCGGAGCTTCGGCAATAGATAACCGTCTTGTCATACACATACCTCACCCACCAATAGACACGCAACTATTTATGTCGTTCGGTATAGTTCACCTTATTAACAGGTTCTCTCCCTTCCAGCACATCTATTATCGCCTGAGCTGCCATTACCGCCATCTTGGTCCTGGTTTCCAGAGAAGCGCTCCCCATGTGCGGTGCGAGAACGACATTGTCCAGCCCATAGAGTTCGGGATTGACATTCAGAGGTTCTCCCCAGAAAACATCGAGGGCTGCGCCCCTTATCCTCTTCTTTTTCAGCATCTCGATCAGATACGGCTCGTCTATGACCTCTCCCCTTGCGGAGTTTATCAGGTATGCGGATGGTTTCATGAGTTCCAGCATCTCTCTGTTCAGCATGTTCCTGGTTTCAGGCGTGAGCGGGACATGGAGAGATATGTAATCGCTTCTTTTCATAAGCTCTTCTAGAGACACATACTCCGCACCCAGCTCCTCCTCAACCTCCGGTTTTCTCTTCCTGTTGTAATAGAGCACCTTCATCCCGAAGCCTCTGGCTCTTCGGGCTACGGCCTGGCCTATCTTCCCCATCCCCACGATTCCAAGGGTTTTTCCGTAAACATCGGTGCCGAGCATGAGCATGGGAGCCCAGCCCCTGAACTTGCCCTCACGCATGAACCTGTCCCCATCGACAACCCTTCTCGCAATAGCCATCAGGAGTGCCCATGCAAGGTCCGCAGTGGTCTCGGTGAGAACTCCGGGAGTGTTGGTCACAACGATGCCTCTTTTCGTGGCCTCGGTCACATCTATATTGTTGTATCCCACGGCATAATTCGAGATTATTTTCAGTTTCGGGCCTGCATCCATTACCTCGGCATCTATCTTATCCGTCAGAAGACAGAGGAGCGCATCCGCATCCCCCACTCTTTCGATGATTTCCGCCTTGGTAAGAACCCTGTCATGGGGATTTATCTCGACATCGTAGCGCTCTTCAAGCATCTTTATGCCTTTCTCGGGTATCCTGCGGGTTACGAAGACCTTCATGGGCGTGCATGGAGTGTGATTTATAAAGCATTTCTCGCATATTTATTTTTTGATGGACCGATATAAACTTATAGAAAACCTTAAATACTACCACATATTATCTGACAATTGTCCGACAATCGTCGGACCAAAAACTGCGAAGTGGTAGAAAATGAGCAGACAAAAAGTCGACAAGAAATCGGATGAAATAACGAGGTATCTTCTGTCTCAGGGAGTTTATTCCCTGAAAAATAGCGGAAGCGCCGCGGATAAAAAGCTGCTCAAACTTCTAAAGGCGAACGAAAAGAAGGTCTACCGCTTCTGGCTCGGTGTCTTTTACGGAATTGTGATCCTCCTCTCTCTCTACTGGCTACCGCTCTTCGGCCCGATGATAGCCGGATATATCGCCGGAAGGAGGGCGGGCAGTCCTCTCAAAGGCAGCATGGCAGCGATAATCATAATACTTGTTTTCTACACAGTCCAGAGTCCCGAGATTCTGGAAAATCTTCCTGTGAATCTTCAGGCAACAAAGGACTCGATAAAGGCCACAGCAATCTCGCACCTTCCGTGGCTCTCCCCTCTGATATCCTTCGTCATTTCATATACAACTCCCGCAGTATCCATACTGTCCGGTCAGATCAGTTACACTCCCCAGACCTACACGGTCCTTCTCGTGTTCGCTTACATAGGCGGCACTATAGCCAGCCAGAAAAGGGAAGAGATAAAACTGATGGCAATGGGCAGAATCCTCTCGCACATACCGGTTCAGCCTGTTCCCGAGCCTTCACCGCACCATTCCGTATCTCCTTCCGCCATGCGGGTGCCGGGTTTCGATGATCTTGAAAAGGCGCATTTCGCCCTCGGAGATCCAGAGATGCAGAAGATATATGAAGATGAATACGCAACCAGAAAATCGGTAGGAAAAAGGAGAAAGGGCAAAAAACTGAAGAAAGACGAGATTGCCAGAAGGCTTGTGGAAGATAAGGCGAAGAACAGGATCGAGGTCCTTTAAGGTAAACTTAAAATAATGCCTTCAAATCCTCCTGCTAAGCCGCGGTAACTCAGTTGGGAGAGTGCCAGACTGAAGATCTGGAAGTCGCCGGTTCGAGCCCGGCCCGCGGCACTCACGGTGAGATTATGACCAGAAGAGCGCTCTACGAGAAAAAAAAGAGGGATGTGGAGAAAAAGGTCAGACTCGTTCTTCTGGTGAGGTTCTCCCAGCTCGCGGCCACCGTTCTTATGGTAATCGGAATTCTCGTGCTGATCATACTTGTCTATCTGAAGTACTATTCATGAATCTTTGGAGCGCTTCTTCCTCCATGAAATGCAGTTTTCCGGGAACAACTATGCAGTGCAGGGGAGGACCGAAATCCGTCCGGAGCGCTTCGGATGCTTTTCCGCACCATATTCCCGGATTATCGGAGCCTGCTCTGGATACGGCGCATACGAGGGAATTCTCGCTGAAAGTCTCGTCTTCGAGTTTCTTTCCCATCTCGAGCAGGAGAACAACAGCCTCGGAAGGATTCATGTATCTCCCATCCTCCTTTATGTCGAGAAGAAACAGGGTATGCATGCCCATGGACTGATTGTCTCTCAGTACTTCATAGGGAGTGGTCGGTCTGAAGTTCTCCTCGGCATATGGTATGGAACCTGTCTTTCCGAACTTGTATGCCTGAAGACCCAGGAGCCCGGGCGCTACTGTGAGTATGGATGCATTGTGGATTATCCTAACCTCAATTCCTCTTTTCATCGCCTCGGTTCTGAGGTCGACATGGGTGGTGGCGACCATGGGGTCTCCCGCGGTGAGAAAGACCACATTTCTGTCTCCCGCTTCTTCGAGAAATTTCCTTTCCACCTCTACCTCGTGTCTGCTGAGAGGTTTTATTTTTTTACAGTATATCAGCTCCATTTCTTCGACGGTCGTCCCCATCAGATTCGATGTGTAGAATTCAAGATAGACCGAATCGGCATTCTTTATGGCTTCTAGTCCTTTTATGCTTATGTCCTCTGCACCGTAGAGGCCCAGACCTATGAATGTGAGCATGGATAGGCATCGACTTTGAGTTTATAAGGTTTGCAGAAGACCGAGATTAAAAGAGACACCCCTCATCTATATATACCCCTAGTAAATGGCGGAAAAGTCACGCATGGGGATGTGCCTTATGGTGAACCCGAAGGAGTGATAAACATGGCAGAAGAAAACGGAGTTAAAACGGAAGAGCCTGTACAGCAGGTCGAAGAAGCGGAATCCGAAGAATCCGCAAAGAAACAGCCGAAGAACATGTACGGCTTTGTTGCGGAGATGTGGAAGCGGCCCAGACACGGAGATATGAAAAAATTACAGTGGGAAAGGATGATAGAGTGGAGAAAGGAACCCTCCATTGTCAGAGTGGAGCATCCGACAAGAATAGACAGGGCGAGAGCCCTCGGGTACAAGGCGAAGCAGGGCTTTGTCGTTGTCAGGGTAAAGGTCAGGCGCGGAGGACTGAGAAAGAGAAGGATAAAGATGGGGAGGAAGCCCAGTAAAAAGGGCATTCTCAAAATAACCATGGGAAAGAACCTCCAGAGGATTGCCGAGGAGAGGGCTTCCAAGAAATATCCGAATCTCGAAGTCCTGAACTCCTACTGGGTCGGACAGGATGGAAAACAGAAGTACTATGAGGTCATAATGGTCGATCCCCACCATCCCGTTATAAAGAGTGACCCGAAGATAGACTGGATTACCAATCAGAGAGGAAGAGCCGAGAGAGGTCTGACAAGTGCCGGAAAGAAGGGGCGCGGTCTGAGACACAAAGGAAAGGGTGCGGAAAAGATCAGACCTTCGATCAGAGCCCATGACAGGAAAGGGAAGTGATATCGTGATGTTCTGTCCGAAATGCCATTCCCTCATGATGCCCAGAAGAAATGATGACGGTTCCGAAATCCTCATGTGCACCAATTGCGAATACACCCAGAAAATCGGCCGGACGACAGTTATAAAAGAGAAAGTCGAAGAAAAAGAGATGGTCGTCATAGAAGGGGATGAAGGAGTCCTTCCCAAAACAAAGGTCGAGTGTCCGAAATGCGGAAACGGTGAAGCATACTGGAGGCTCGAGCAGACCAGGGCGGCTGACGAGCCCGAAACCCGGATATACCGGTGCACAAAATGCGGCCACACATGGAGAGAGTACTGAGACTGTCCGGCAATGCCACTAGGCCACTGAAACGCTGTTGATCTCGAAATGCCTGTTGACTATCCTTCTTGCAAGGTCCAGATTGGCTCCGTTCTTTCCTATGGCTCTTGCCTTGTTTTCCGGTTTCACCGTTACCGTGGCATGGATTATCTTCCCTCTGTCCTCTATATCCACGTTCTGGACACCATAGGGCCAGAATATGTTTCTCAGAAATATCTTCGGATCTTCCGAAAACTCTATTATTTGCACATTCTTTTTAAGAATCTCTCTGAGTTTCGTCGCAGTAACTCCGCCTTTTCCTATGGCTTTGCTTCCCTGATGCGGCATAACGATGAATATTATCTTTTCAGGGGTCTCCAGACAGTCCTTAACCTGGGTTTTAGTTATTTCCTCGAATATTTTTATATATCCGAGCATTTCTCCTGTAAAGCTTATTTCATGGGTCATGTTCATTCCTTTCCGAGATCCAGTATGCTCGACTCGCCCGGGTCCACCACGGTCACCACCGAAATGGCGAACGGCTTTCCCGATGCGGCACCGAGCTC
>JAJRVK010000079.1 GCA_024277315.1 archaeon
ACTTCTCGAAAACCCTCAAATCCCACACATAATGCCCTATTTCGGGAGCATAATTCCTTATCCGTATCATTCTTTCAAGCTCAACAGATTTTCCAGCATCCTCCCCCATATCTTTCAGGTCCTCAATCCTCTCCTTTGCCTTTTCATCCTCTATTATCTCGTAGTAGTGTATCCAGCCGTCATCCACTGCGGTGACGGCATCCTCGAAGAAATGGATGGCTGAATGGGGGAGATTCATTATTATCCGGTCGGCGGTGAGGGAGCGCACTATCGCCCTTGCATCCGCATTCACGGGCTCTATTCCGTGCACATTGTTGAGCACGATGTTCTCATTGAGATAATCTATGGCCGCAGGATTCAGGTCTATGGCATAGATGTGCACCCTCTTCATCTTTGCAATCATTATCGAGAACGGGCCGACGCCTGCGAACATGTCTATTATCTCCTCTCCGTCCTTAACAAGCTCCGCAATCCTCCGGTGCTCGTTTGCCAGCCTCGGAGAGAAGTATGCCTTTGCGGGGTCCACCTTTATCCTTATTCCGTATTCGGTATGAACCGTCTCGGTCGGGCCTTCTCCCGCGATTATCTCAATATTCCTCGTGCGGTACTCTCCCTTAACACCTCTGTCTGCGGCCACAACCCGGGCGGAGGGGAGCGCTTTCAATATCGCCTCTCCTATTTCTTTCCTGTAATCCTCAAGCTCATCAGGTATCTTGATTATCACAACATCCCCTATGATATCGAAGGACGTGGGCAGATATTCTCTGAGTTCATCCGGAACATCCGCTATTTCCTGATATCTCGGCCTTTTCTCGTTCTCTCTGAAATCCCATTCGATGGTCTCGTATCCCTTCACATCTCCATTTACAGGGATTATCACATATTCTCCGTCCTTCTCGACCCTGAGCTCCCTATCTATCGCATCCATCTCTATTAGCCTTCTTCTCAGGTTTTCTGCCTCACTCTTCCTTACCTTTATCCCCCTGCTCTTCATTCCCGACACCTTTCAGATATTTCTTCGTCAGCACTTCCCTTATCGCCTTTGCCCTCTTCTTCCCTATCCCCTCAACCTCCATGAGCTCCTTTTCCGTGGCCGTCATCACCCTTTCAACCGTACTGAAATGTAAAAGCAGGCGCTCCGCCATTGTCGCCGATATTCCAGGCAATCCCTCCACTATGAACCTCTGCTGCTGGTGTGTGCCCATTGTTCTTTTATCGCCCCTTCTTCCCACGCCTTTACCGCCTTCCTGCTCCCTCCTCGCCATCGAATAAAGCAGCTTTGCCGTTTCCACGGCATCCTTCGTCAACAGCACGGAGCAGCGGTAATCGCCTATGAGCGAGGCTATGGCACCCATTATCGCATTCTCGGAAACCATTCTTGTGGTGAAAAGGTCCTTTCCCTCGATGATGAAAACAGGCCTCATATAGCTGCCGGAGAGCTCCCCTGCCTGCTGGAACAGCCTGCCGTCCATTATCGATGTGAGGAAATCGTTGACCTCTTTCCTCTCCACCGCAATCCTCTCCGAAAGAAGGTAGTCCGCGACACCGAGCTGTTCGCCTTTTACGGACGCTCCCAGACGGTAAAGTTCCTTGACGACGGGGGAGCGGCCTTCCCGGTGGTCCACGACTATCTCTATTCTCTTATCCTCTTTCTTTTCATCCGACCTCCAAAGGTAATCCTCCAGCGTTAGCTGTCCCCTCTTTTCCGCCACTTCCATCCTCTTAACCAGCCCTTTTTTCTCTTTTTCCTTCCGTATCATCACCTTTTCGAAGAATATCTCGTCGGATATGGCCTTCCATGCCCTGAGGTTTCTGAGCATCTCGCTCTCCTTCCTCCTTGCGGTCCAGTAATATGCCTCGTCCCTCGTTTTTCTGGTTATCAGGAATATGACTCTCCCTTCTCTGTGCCTGCCGGTCCTTCCTCTTCTCTGTATCGTGCGTATCTCGGATGCGACGGGCTCATAGAATATCACGAGATCAGTTGCAGGTATGTCCAGTCCCTCCTCAGCAACGCTTGTGGCAACCATCACATTGTATTTTCCGGAGCGGAAATCCTCTATAGCCCTCTTCTGCTCCTTCTGACCCATTCCCTTATCCCCGTTCTTGGATGCCTGACCGACGAATCTGAAGGCGCTCACGCCTTTTATGCCTTTTATCGCATCGACTATCCTTTCCCCGGTGTCCCTGTAATTTGCGAATATGATTATTCTCTTTTCCTCGTCCCCGCTCATCTCCCTTTCCAGTATCTCTTTCAGGGCCTCCATCTTCGGGTGCTCCCTATCCTTATGCTCTCTTGCGAGCTGGAGAGCGCCCATGAAGTCCGACCTTTTCACCAGAAGCTTGGATGACTTGTCCTTGCCGATGTTCGCATCCTCGAGTATCCGCTGGAGATATGACAGGAGGGTGCCGATCGGCTGGGTCTCTGCGAATTCGAGCGCCTGATCCAGTTTTATCGCCATGGACCTCAGGGTTGCGGCCCTGTATGCGCTCCTGTCCCCCATGTTTATCCTTCTCTGTATCTCTCCGCCGAGCGCTATGAGTTCCCTCTTGGTTCCTCTCTTGCCTATGAGAAATCCCATGGCCTTCAGTTCCTTTATGAACTCGTCCCTCGCACCTTTAAGGAGTTCCCTTATCCTCTGCATCTCAGGAGGCAGGTCCACTTTAACCCAGTGCGGCCTTATTTTGTTGACATATTCGACCACATCAGGATCATCTGGAGTTCTCACTTCCACGGCCTCTATTCCGAGGTTTTCTATGACCTCGTGCACCTTCTCCTGATTGTATGACGGCGATGCCGTTGTGCCGAGAACCAGCCTTTCCTTCCTCTTTTCCTGATACCTTTTTCCTATGAAGACATAATCGTAATCCCCAACGGCCCTGTGGGCCTCGTCGAAGACTATCATGGAAACCTCAGAGAGGTCCAGCCACGAGAGTATGTCATTGACGACGGTCTGTGGTGTAGCAACCACAACCTTTGTCTCCTTCCATATCTCCCTCCTCTTATTGGGCCTGACAGAGCCTGTGAAGACGCCCACCTTTCCGGCATTCAACAAGCTCTCTATTGTGCTCGCATGCTGCTCCACCAGAGGCTTTGTGGGCGCGAGAAACAGCACCTTGTCACCGCCTTTTTCCAGATGGTACGCTATGGTCAGTATCGCTATTATCGTCTTCCCCATGCCTGTGGGAAGGACTACCAGGGTGGAGCGCTCCGCAGCCTTTTTTGCGATGTTCTCCTGATATGTACGGTACTCTATGGTCTCCGGTTTGATAAGGGGATGCTGAACGAACACGGTGGAAGATAGAGCCATGATTTAAAAAGATTGGAGAGGGGTGGGTGAAAGTGCGACCGGCTTCGAGACCCATTAAGCGACACACCCTTTAAATAAAATATTCTTTCACAGCCCATGAAGAAGTCTCTTCTGAAAATCAAGGCCGTGCTGTCCACAGTTCTTCTGGTGGACTTTCTCGTGGTGCTGATAACAGGACTGCTCCTCTGGACGGGAGACTCGTCACATAACATCGAAAAACTGCATACGATATCCGGTCTCCTGATGGGAATTATGGCCTCGATACACATTCTGCTGAACATGAAGGTGCTCATGGGCGAGATCACGGGGAAGATAGAGATACGGTTCCGAAAATGACGAGCGGGTTGTAGTATCCCGAATTCATTTTACATTTCAAGTAACCACCTCTCATATTCGAATATCTTTTCCTCCGGAAGCTTTCTCCAGAAAGCTTCTTCGGGAGTCTCAGCGTTATCAAAGTTCAGACTCATATGTGCTTTATCGTAGTTGTACCACTCTATCAGTTCATCAAGATTTTCGAAGAACCTTTTCTTCGCTTCAACCAG
>JAJRVK010000080.1 GCA_024277315.1 archaeon
CTAAGAGATACATAGGAAAGAGGGCATATGTGATAATCCTAAGAGAGTAAAAGGGAATTTTGTCCCAATGCCAAAACTCTCAAAAACTTTATAAATAGGACATATTTAGGGAGACTTCCCAGGAGATAACATGAGATATACCAGGTTTGAAAAGGCCAGAATAATCGGTGCCAGAGCCCTTCAGATATCCATGGGTGCTCCCATACTTATCTCGATACCGGAAGGTATGCTTGATCCGGTTGAGATTGCTATGTTCGAATTCAGGGAAGATGTCATACCGATAACCGTTATAAGGGAGAATTAGGAGGAATTTCATGAGTGAGGATAAGGAAAATGAACTGCTGATTCCGGAAAGCGAATATCTGACTGCCGGTGTCCATATCGGAACGAAGCAGAAGAGCAAGGACATGAAAAAATTCGTGTTCAAGGTCAGGAACGATGGTCTGTGGGTCCTGAATGTCGAGGAAACCGATAGGAGAATAAAACTCGCTGCCAGGTTCCTCTCAAAGTTCGACCCGAAAAGCATACTTGTCGTTGCAGCAAGGCAGTACGGTCAGAGACCGGCGAGGATGTTTGCCGAGACCGTCGGTGCCATGGCGTTCCCTGGACGATTTGTTCCGGGAACTCTCACGAATCCAAGCCTTCCCGAATACACGGAACCTGAGGTTCTTTTTGTCACCGATCCGGCCGCTGACCAGCAGGCCCTTAAAGAGGCGATAAATGTGGGCATACCCATAGTCGGCCTCTGTGATGCCAACAACGAGACGAAGTACGTGGACCTCATAATTCCAACGAACAACAAGGGAAGGGGAGCTCTTGCAACGGTATACTGGCTTCTTGCGAGGGAAATACTGAAGGAAAGGGGTGAAATAAACACCTATGAGGAATTTCCGATGAAAATAGAGGACTTCGAAGCGCCTCTCTGATGCACCACAAGATATAATTATGTGAAAGGTTATACTTGTGTGACGGTCCATGCTTGAAAAAGGTTTCAACTATCTGCTATACGAGGAAAAAGCGAGAATAACCTATGAGCTCGTCTCAGAGCTGGCAAGAGAAGGGAGTCCGGTTCTCTGCATAACTACAGTATTTCCCAAGAAACTCAAGAAAATGTATCCTATGGAGAATGCCGAGGTCCTCTGGCTATCGGATTCGGGCAGCGACCCAAAGGCTCTTAAGCCGACGAGGCTTGATTTCGAAATAACCCGTTCAATAACCAATTTCTTCAAAGAAAAGGAGGAGGCCGTCGTTTTTCTCGACGGTTTCGAGTATCTGCTCTCCGAAAACGGCTTCGACAAGGCGAGGAGGTTCATAAAGAGGATCAATGACACAGCCTCGATGAACGACGGGACATTCATAATATGCGTCAACAAGGATGCCATCCCCAGGGAAGACCTCATAACCCTGAGCAAGGACTTTGACATAGTCAAAGAGGTGGATGAATTCATGGATGGCGGCGGAGCCGAACAGTCCCAGCACGGGGCTACCGTATCCCATGCCGCACCTGCCGAGCCGACCCCTGTCCATAAAGCGTCCAACCCGGCGAGCGCCGTGAGTTCCCAGGCACCGGCATTTTCCGAAACACGCTCTCCCATGCCTACCGGAGGCGAGTTCCCTCTGGAAATAGAGGATGTCTATCTCATACACAGAAATGCCGGAATACTTCTCCAGCGGAAGACATGGAGGGACAAAGATGTCATAGACCCGGATCTGGTTGCCGGAATGTTCCAGGGCGTTCTTAACTTCGTCAACGAGTCATTCGCGTCCGGCGAGAGGTCGAAGTTCAGCAGGATGGATATAAAGGGATACATAATCCTGGTTTACGACTCTGAGCTGGTATCTCTTGCCATAGTATTCTCTGGAGAGGGCGAAGATGTTCTTTACCATTCCATAGACAGGATCAGGACGATAATGAAGGAGACGGCGGAATCCGTCGAAAACGCCTATCGTGAGGAGCTTGTTAATTACAAGGGAGATGTGACCGCTTTTAAGGGCACGCGGCGATATCTAGATTATCTCGGCCTTGCGATATACGATGCCATGAGCGCAAAACCCGGTGAAGACCTGGACATAGGGCCCATAATGGCCGAGCCGGAGGTCAAACCCGAAATCGTGGAGGCGCCGGTCATAGAAGAGGCGGAGGATTTCATGACCAAGGCCTCCGTGGCGGCCAGAAGCGGCAGATATGAGGAGGCGCTCAGATACTATGACGAAGCCCTTAAAGCACAGCCTAACAACATAAGAGCGCTCTTCAACAAGGGTGTGATGCTTCAGATGCTCGGAAAGCCGGGAGATGCCATAAAGTATTACGACAAATATCTGGAAATAAATCCATACGATCCGGAGGCGTGGTCCAACAAGGGCATGGCGCTTCGAAGGATGGGGCGGGTTATGGAAGCGATAAAGGCCTACGAGAAGGGAATAGACCTGAATCCGGAGGATGCCACCCTGTGGAGCAACAAGGGCATAGCCCTTCGCTCGATGGGGAAGATAGACGAGGCCATAAAATGCTATGACAGGGCCCTGGAGATAGACCCGAACGATGCTGGGATATGGTCCAACAAAGGAGTGGCTCTCCAGAGCGTGGGAAGGCTCGAGGAAGCGATACGCTGCTATGACAGGGCCCTGGAGATAGACCCGCACAGAAGGGTGCCTCTTCAGAACAGAGAGATTGCCCTGAGACATCTCAGGCAGAGGGGGAGGAGATGATAAAGAGAGGTTCGTCGCACATCGTTTTTGAGAGCGAGATAAAGATAAGTCACACTCTTTTCAAGGAACTGCTGGATTCGGGTATAAAGGGTATGTGCATATCCGCCACATATCCTAAAAAGCTGATAAAGGCCTACCATATAGAGCGCTCCGAGTTCATCTGGCTTTCCGATGTCTCTGGAGATGACGGTATCAGCCCGCGGAATCTTGAAGCCCTGACAAATGCAATCCGTGATTTTCTGGAGAACAACTTCGCATCGGCCGTCCTTCTGGACAGCATAGAGGGAATTTATGCGGACAATGCGGTGGAAGATTTCATATCCTTCCTGAACTACATTACAAGAACCTCCAAAAGAAACGCTGCCACGCTTATAATGCCCCTTGATCCGGAGGTCTTTCCCAAAGAGGTGCTGTCAACTCTTTCCGGAATATTTGACAGGGTTATGGACGTTCGCTCAGTTTCCATAGAAGCGGAGGGGAAAGAGTGTCCCAAGTGCGGTGCTCTCTGGAATCCCAACGTTACGGTATGCAGCATATGCGGCTATGAATTCAAGGGTCCGGACGGAATAAAGGCCATGCGAACGGAAAGAGGGGGGAAGAGGCCGGAAAAGATCAGACCTCCCGAGAAAATACCCGGAAAACCGGCCAGAGCGGGAGCGCCGATGATGGGGGACCACGGCCCGGGTTCATGGTTCAAAAAAGGTGTGGACTACGAGAAGGCGGGAGACAGCGAAAAGGCGATAGAAGCATATAGGAAAGCTCTCGAAGAAGCTCCCTATGACCCGTGGATATGGATAAACATGGGGGTTTCCTACCAGAGGCTGAACATGACCGAGGATGCGCTCGAATGCTACAACAGGGCCATAGAGATATATCCCATAGATGCGGATGCCTGGTCCAACAAGGCGATAGCTCTCAGGATTCTCGGAAGAATCGAGGAGGCCATAGAGTGCTATGATAAGGCGCTGGAGATAGACCCCGGTGATTCCGGGATATGGTCCAACAAGGGCGTTGCTCTTAGGGCCCTCGGAAGGATAAGAGAGGCCATAGAGTGCTATGATAAGGCGCTGGAGATTGATCCCTATGATGTTGGCACATGGCTGAATAAGGCGGTGGCGCTCCAGAGAATAGGTCACATCGAGGAATCCCTGGAATGCTACGAGAGGATACTGAAGATAGACCCGTATCATCCGGTAGCGCTCCGAAACAAGGAACTCCTTTCCAGGTTGAACCCTGCATTGAGGGATTGAAAAGTCGAATGAAGCTCCCAACCGCAGCAAGCTACGGGGTATCCTCACCGGAAGGCTGACAGTTGCAATTGAGTTAAACTTCCTCCCTGCTCTTTCACATATCTCTTTATCTTTTCGAGGCCACCATACTCACTCACGGTGTCTA
>JAJRVK010000081.1 GCA_024277315.1 archaeon
GTTACAAAAGCATGCGGCAATAGACCTCTGGTGTATGTGGATAAAGGCCCATGGTATCCATGGGCTCTGGAAAGGTTCGGCTTTCGATGGATACACAGGACATTCGGAGAGAGAAGTCCGATAGAGGGTTGGTTCAATGTCCCGAAATCCGGAACCGAACGCTTCCGGAACAGATTTCCTAAAAATACCAGAATAACAACGGTGGAATCATGGCTGGAATCCTTCATGTTGTTCTACAACTTCTGGGTGTCTTAACTTGGCAGTCCCCCGGGGCATCACACAAAATTCCCAGAAAACCTTTAATAGTTCCTTGGAAATGGATATTTCGATGGAGATTCTCGGTAAGTGTCGGGCAGTCATAGAACTGGGTCCTGAGAGCGAGATAGACGATTATTCTCTGAAGGAGATGCGAAAATATGTCAAGTCGCACATCCAGGCAGAAAGACCCTACCTTTCCGAAGTGGCGTTCCTCATAAACGGAAAACACTACGAGCATCTCTATGACGCCCTGATATCGGAGAGCGATTTCAGAGAGGTCGATATCAGGTTTTTAAAGCCGAAGCTGGACGAGATATGGGATTTCGACGCCCCAACAAAGACAATAAAGCTGATAAAGGGCGGTTTCGGCGGTATCGCGTTCTTCAATTATGACCCAAAAGCTCTGGACAAATGGGCGAAAGCCGGGGAATTGATAGAAAAAAAGGCAATGATAAGGGCATTCCCTGTCGATTTTTTCATACCTCGTTCGATAGCCACGATGTCGAAATACATAAGTGAAGACCCTCCGGACGTCCTGATACCGGAATTATGGACGATGGAAACAATGCTGGAGGAGGTTAGGGCTGTCGGCGCTCTTCCAGTCACCATAAGGATATGTGCATATACTAAAGAAGAGAGGTTCGCATACGATATAGACATACTCCAGAACAGACTCCTGAGGGATTTCCGAGCCGGAAAGGTACCACCGACGCGCAGGATGAGGAGGTCTCCCGAGGAATATTTCTATTTCGACAAGATATACGCATCGCTAAACATGGGTCATCTCCCCAAGGCGATTTTCGAGACAATATTCGAGTCCGAAGGGCTTACCGCCAGCGATATAACGCATTTTTTCAGGATAACCACAGAGATGGCCGTTAACAATCTAAAAGCCCTGAAAAAGAGAGGTCTCCTGGATGTCCAGGGAAGACCGCCTTTCGAGACATATATGGTCACCCATGAAATCCTGAAGAAAAAGACATGGGATGATGGGCCCTAAACCCTGTCCATGTCTTCGCTCTCCTGAGTTTTTCCGAAATCTCCCGCCCCATCTTTTTTGGGCTTCCTTCCGAATACCTTCTTCATCGGTCCATACCTCATGATTATCTCAAAAAGAACGAATCCGAGGAAGAATCCTATCAGACAGGGGCCGTAATCCTGCTTAATCGGCGGAGAATAGCTGATCTTCTCCGGATTCTCCTCAGAGCCGTAGGCATCGTAATGAATAGTGCTGTTCTGGGAACTGTCCAGAGCGCTCACCCAATAGTATATGGTTCCCGAATCATCTTTTTTCGGGATTTCGCTCTTCCAAAGCCCGGATACATGGTCATATTTCATGAAGGTGAAGTTCCAGCCCATCTCTTTTGAGAAGTCCTCTTCGAAGAGATAATGCAGCTGCACGGTCACATTGTTCGTTTCGGAAAAGTTGACTATTTTCGCAGTGAAAAGCACGGAGTTGCCGGTAACCTCCGCATCTATCTCTTCTATGTCAATGGCCAGCGAAGGTAGAGAAGATATCAAAAGCAAAATAATAAGAAAAGATGCGGAGATTGCTATTTTTCTATCCTTATAAGGTCTCCTAATGTAAGTCCTCTCCTTTCTCCGCTTTTTCTTTGGATATGGACCGGCTCAACCTTTACCATGAGATTTATTCCGAGGAATTTCTCAAGCTTCTTTCTAAGATCCTCGTCCGGAACCAGCTCTCCAGACTCTATTTTGGCAACAACCGACCTCTTTTCGTTGATTCTCTTAGCCACTTCTTCCTTCGTAAGTCCGGATTTCATCCTTGCCTTCCGGACTCTGTCAGGATAATCGGGTGCCAGAACCTCATCCTCTTCGAGGATGTCTCTTTCCCGCATCCGCCTTTCTCTCATCTCGAGTTTTTCGACGAGCGCCGGATTTCCCTTCTCATATTTCCTCGCTTCTCTTTCGTCTATTTCCTTTCCGAACCTGGCACAACGATCACAGACTCTTAGAACAGCACCTTCTACAAGTGCTGTTTTGAGGTATGGCACCTCTTTTCCGCACATTTCGCACCTCATGTTTCGCCTCCTCCGTTGTCATATATGACTTCCTATTATTAGATTTTGGCACAAATCCCAATCATATCTCTATCTTTCCCTTTTTGAGAAGCAATTTCACGGCCTCTTCGGCGAGTTCCTCCTTCTTTTTCTCGTCCTCAAGCACTTTCTTGACGTTCTTGTTGTGTTCTTCCACTACCTTTTTCTTTTCCTGAATCTCTTTCCATCTCTCTCTTTTAACGCTCAGGATCTTTTCCCTGAACTGCATGGCTTTGGCATGACATTCATCGGCCTCTTTCTTGATTTCCATATACTCTTCGTGCTTCTCCTTTTCTTCGGCTATGAGAGCGGATATCTCGTTGAATTTTTCGTTGAATTCTCTCTGAACCGCATCTATCTCTTTGCTTATCTCAACGACCTTTCTGTGCTCTTCGTCGGCGAGTTTGAAAAGCTCGTCTATTTTGTTGTTCAGCTCCTCGATCTCACCCTTTATTTCTTCCTCGTCTTTCGCTATCTTTTCCAGGTCTTTTATCCTAGCCATCTTCTTTCTAAGATTTTCCAGGAGTTCGTTTTCCTCCTCCACGCTGAGAGATGTGGTTTCCTGTTTCTCTTTCATTCTTTCAACATCTCTTTTCAACCTCTCCATCTCCTCCCTTGCGTTACCTGCCCTACCTTTTAGTTTGTTCTTCTTTACCTCTATGAACTCTTTGGCCCTAGACTGAAGCTCGTTTCTCAGTTTTTTGTGATCCCGCATCCTGTCTATCAGTTCCCTCTTCCTCTTCCTTATGGCATCCAGTTCCTTCATCGCCCCCCGTCTTTTTTCGAGAATGAGGTTCCTTTCCTCCCTTAAAAGCCTTGCCTGAGCGTTCAGCTCGTCTCTTTTCGATGTCA
>JAJRVK010000082.1 GCA_024277315.1 archaeon
ACGATAAACCACATATGAGTCTGAACTTTGATAACGCTGAGACTCCCGAAGAAGCTTTCTGGAGAAAGCTTCCGGAGGAAAAGATATTCGAATATGAGAGGTGGTTACTTGAAATGTAAAATGAATTCGGGATACTACAATTTGCGGCCTGAGGTCAAAACTTTTTAAGTATAAAGATATGGCGGTCCATGCCCGCATACACCGAGAACATCACGCTGGAGACGGAAGGAGAGCTTCACATCATCGACATCACGGGACGGGTCCAGAAGGTTGTGGAGCGCTCCTCCATAAGTGACGGCATGGTCTTGGTCTTTGTTCCCGGCTCGACCGGAGCGATAACAACCGTCGAGTACGAGCCCGGCCTGCTGGTAGACCTGCCGAAAGCCCTCGAAAGGCTTTTTCCGAGAGGCATCAGATACGAGCACCACGAACGATGGCACGACGGCAACGGGCATTCTCACGTGAGGGCCTCATTCCTGAAACCAGATATGTGCATACCGATAACGGACGGGCATCTCGAACTCGGCACATGGCAGCAGATAGTCTTCGTGGAACTCGATGTAAGACCCAGAAACAGGAAAATAGTCGTGAAGGCGGTGGGAGAATGAACGATAGTTCATTCGACACCTCCTTTAAAAAAATCCATAGGGTGGAGGAGGTGGGAGAGTGAGCCCGAAAACGGGGATAATAAGCGGTTCCGGAGCCTATGAACTCGGGGCGAAAGTTCTCGAAGAATTCGAAGCGAAAACACCGTACGGAAGTCTGTCTTCCAAAATACAGGTAGTTGAATCGGGGAAAAACAGGGCACTCTTCATAAGAAGACACGGGCCCGAGCACACCATTCCGCCGCACAGAATAAACCACAGAGCGAACATATACTCACTCCATTCTCTGGGTGTGGAAAATGTCATATCAATCGGTTCCGTGGGGAGCCTGAAGGAGGGGATTAAGCCGCCCGCAGTCGTAATTCCGGAAGATTACATAAGCCCTTTCAGGGTCGATACATTCTTCGACGATAGGGTGGAGCATATAACGCCGGGATTCAGTGAGGAGCTCAGGAATTCGCTGAGGGAGAGCGCTCTAGAGCTCGGTCTGGAGGTGCATTACGGCGGTATATATCTTCAGACACTAGGACCAAGGCTGGAAACAAAGGCCGAAATAAGGATGTACTCCAGATTTGCGGACATCATCGGAATGACCGTCGGAAGCGAGGCAAGCCTTTCACGAGAACTCGGCATGAACTTCGCTGCGATATGCTCCGTTGACAACTATGCCCACGGAATAGGCGGAGAGGTCCCGGATTTCCAGGAGATACTGAAAAGATCCAAAATAAATCAGGAAAAAACCAAAGCGATAGTCCTGAACTTCATTGGGAAACAGTAGGGAGAGGTCTCAAACAAATCGAGCGGGAGGAGCAAAAATACAGGGTATTCTGCGATAAGAACTTTTCATAGAAAAGTCCGACCCGGAACCATCGTCCCTCGCTAAGCGAACGGATGGACCGAGCGGGATTTGAACCCGCGGCCTCCACGTTGCAAGCGTGGCGATCTTCCGAGCTGATCTATCGGCCCATTTTGATATTGAACTGATGATAAGCAGAATTAGTGGGCCCGTCCGGATTTGAACCGGAGACCTCCGCCGTGTCAAGGCGACGTCATAACCAACTAGACCACGGGCCCATAGTGTCCAGTTCCGTGGTCGTTGGATATAGAACTTCCGTAAGGAAGTGGGTGTAACCAACTAGACCACGGGCCTATTGTGCCTTGGGAGGCTCGATTAAAGCCTTTTTATTTCAAAGTTTCGGTGCTGTCTCACATCCTATCCAGAGCATTTATTCCCAGAGTGCCCATGCCCTCTTTCATAACCTTTCCGAATGCCTCCACAAGGGCCAATCTTGAACTTCTGGCAGGCTCTTCTGCGTCAATCACCCTGTGGTCCCTGTAAAAGGCATTGAAAACGGATGCCAGTTCTCTGATGTATTGGGCCATGGTGTGCGCTCTTCTTTTTCCCGCCGCACTCTCTATTATATCAGGGAACTCCGCAAGCTTCATTATCAGGTCAAATTCCCCCTTTTCCGTGAATTCGTATCCGTGATGGAATTTCCCGGCTTTTCTAAGTATGCTCGATGCCCTCGCATAGGAATACTGGATGAACGGAGCGCTGTCCCCCTCGAAGTTGAGCGCATCCTCCCATCTGAAAACCATCTGTTTTTCCGCCTGCACCTTTATTATATTATACCTTATTGCAGAGCTTCCGATGGCTTCGGCTATTCCCCTCATCTCCCCCTCGTTCAGGTCGTCCCTCCTCTTTCTGACTTCCTCGTATGCTCTCAAAACAGCTTCGTCAATAAGATCGTCGAGATATACCACCGTACCCTTTCTTGTGCTCATCCTCCCTTCGGGAAGTGATACGAAGGCATAGAAGATGACCTCCGGGGTCTTGTATCCGAGTATTTCAAGTATTATCGAGACCGCCCTGGACTGGAGTCTGTGATCCTCGCCCAGTATATCTATTAATCTGTCCGCCCTTTTGAGCTTATCAATGTGGTAGGCAACATCTCTTGTGGTGTAGAGGGTCGTGCCGTCTGAACGGGTTATGAAGAATCTCGTGTCCTTTCCTTCTATGCCGTAATCGGCAAGGTCGATGTAAAGGGCTCCCCCCTCTTCACGGAGCGCTCCTTTTTCTCCGAGTGACTTCACAACTTCTTTCACCTTTCCAGAGAAGACTATATCGGATTCATATGCAAGGTTGTCCAGCTCTATTCCGAGCCTTCTGAGACTCTCGAGTATGCCGGACATCATCTCGTTTACCGTGTCCCGCACCTTTTCCGTTATTTCCCTGTCACCGTTTTCATACCTTCTTATCCACTCCGAGACGCTCTCTTTAATGGTTTCATCGCCCTCCATGAGCTCGTTGACCATCTGATAGTGTTTCACATAGAGATAATCGGCTCTTTCTCCCTTTTTCGCCTTTCCGAAGCGCTCCACGCCCCATGCCACCATTACGGCCTGTCTTCCGATATCGTCCACATAGTACTCCGTTTCAACGTCGTATCCCGCTTTTCTGAGTATTCTTGCGAGAGTGTCTCCGATTATGGGGTTCCTCGCCCTCCCGACATGCAGCGGTCCCGTAGGGTTCGCGCTCGTATGTTCCAGAAGTATCTTTATTCCCTTCTTCTCACCTCTGCCGTAGTCCCCGTTATCGATTATCTCTTTGACGACAAAAGCCGAGAATTCCCTATGGTCTATGAAGAAATTGAGATACGGACCGTAAGCCCTCGCCTCTGCGATGTATTCGGCCGGTTTGAACGATGATTCGAGGGATTTCGCCACATCCGCAGGGCCCATTTTGGCATGCTTAGCCATCTGAAAACATGGCATCGCAAGGAAACCTTTTCCCTCAGGCGCTCTCTGGAAATCGACACTTCCGGTGAAATTTATGGATTTAAGGCCTTCTTCGACGGAGAGGAGCGCGTTTCTCCGCAGCACTTCCATCGGATTCATTCAGAGCCTCCGTCCGTTTTTTCCTCAGGTTCCTTTTCCTCGTAGTAAACACCCATTTCAGCGATCTTTATATCCATTCTCCTGCGCTCCAGATAGTGATACACGGTAGAATGCTCGCTACCGCTCAGAAGCATTGTGACCGCATTCCTCGCTATATCTATCTCGAGGAAGTCCCCGATTATGCTGACCGTGTTTCCGTAAACGGAGACATCCGCACCGCTGAGTTCCTCTATGAGCCTGCGGGTTTTACCCTTGGTGCCTATCAGCCTTCCTCTCACTCTTCTCACCGAGTTCTTCCTTTTTCCGGCGAATTCCCTTATGTCTATGACTTCAAGAAACACATCATCGTCAATGAGCCGCATGGCCTTTTCCGGAGAAAATCCCCTTCCTACGGCACGGACTATGTTGAAAGCCTTAAGCCCTCCCATGGGGTCCTCCGCCTCAGATTCGTCTATGCTTATGTCCCCGTCCTTCGAGTCTATATAAAGGCGTACACCGGTTCTTTCCTCTATCTCCTTTTTAACCGAGCCTTTCCTGCCTATTACGACAGCAAGCCTCTCCTTGGGAACCTTTATGTAGTGCATTAACCCCTCACCTCCCTCAGGATTTTATCTTTATCTGTCTCTACTCCAAGCTTTCCGAAGTACCTTGCCACGTTTTTCGCATCCCTTACGAGCAGCTCCTCTGCGGACGGGTGTTTCAGATGCACCGCCTGAGCGACATCTATGAGCACGAATTCATCTCCGTTCACCAGTATGTTGTATTCGCTTATGTCTCCGTGCACCACCTTTGCATCTTTATAGGCTTTTCTCATGGAATCGATAGTGAAACGGTACGCCTTTTCCGGGTCGAAGTCCGCATCTTTCAGAAGAGGAGCGGGCCTATCTTCTGTGCCGATGTACTCCATGACGAGCACATTGCTTCTCTGGGCTATGGGCGTAGGTACCCTCACACCTGCCGCCATAAGTCTTTCCAGATTGTTGAACTCCTTGCCGGCCCACCTGTATACCAGTTTTCTCCTGTCCTTCGTTATCCCCCTGAACCTCGGGTCGCCCTGGATGTAGAGCGCCATTTTCCTGAAATTACTCGTGGCAATGCGGTATATCTTTATTGCTATGTTGTTTCCCTTTTTATCGAGGCCTCTGAACACATTACCCTCCTTACCGGTGGAAATCGGAAAATCCACGATATCTATGTAGCCTCTAGACATCAGACCGTATATCGCCATTACGGTGGAATCGTCGAATACCTCCGAGAAGGTCTTTCTGTACTCACTGTCCTCCTCCGTCCTTTTGCGGGGCTTAATCCTCGATTCAACGTACTTTACCGCCTCTTCTTTCTTCATGTCTTAAAACACATCTAAAACCTGGGGTATATATCCCTTTCTTCTCATGGCATTCGCCTGCGTCTGATTGTATCTGTACAGTATGTCCGCCTTTTCCGGCTGGAAATCCCAGGGTTTCACTATCAGCAGGTCCCCCTCTTTAACCCACATTCTTTTCCTGTGTTTTCCCTTTATCCTCCCCATTCTCGAGACTCCGTCCTCGCAAACGACCTCTATGTGGGAGGCACCGTGGAGTTTATTGGCTATTGCGAGCAACTCGCCCTTTTTCCTGTTTGGAAGTGGAAATCGGACATAAGTCTCTGTTTCGTTTCCGTTTTGTTGTGTCACAATTATCCAGCATATGTTGTTATTCGGGTATATATAGATTTCCATAAACGACTTTTCGCCGGCAGATACGGCCGATTTAATCCGGACAGCGCAGAGAATCCGAGAAAAAGGTCTCCGCATCCTTTTTCGGATTATCGGTTCTTTCTATCTCTATCCGGTCAATAAGCTGCACCGCCCTTCTATCGAGTATCACCGCAACCCCCCTGTCCTTTTCTGTCCTTATGAGCCTGCCTATCGTCTGAAGGATCTTCCTTATGGTCGGCGCTCTAACGGTGTACTCCCATCCCTTTCCGAACTTCATATCGTAGTATCTCTCCATTGCCCTCTGCTTAGCCGTGGGTTTCGGATACGGAAGACCTATTATGACCTCTATCTCCAGGGATTCTCCCGGGAAATCTATGCCCTCGCTTATCCTCCCACCCATCACCGCCATGAGGACGGAGTTTCTCCCTCTTCTGAATGCGGAGACCATGCCCATTAGTTCGGCGGTGCGCTCTCCTTTTTTTTCCATGAAAACACGCTTTCCTGTTGACCGCACCCTGAGATGCCACCCGTCGCTTAGAAATCTCTCCATCATGGAGAAGCTCGGGAAGAACACCGCAACGTTCCTCTCAGGAATCGATGCCAGCTCGAAGGCCTGTTCTTCAAGCACGGATATGTTTGCGCTGTTCCTTCTAAGATCCTCATAGCGGGTCGTGGCCGCAGGACTGTAGAGAACGAGCCGGTTCTCCTCCGGAAACGGAGACCTGGCCCTGATCGCCTCCGTGTCGAAGGAAAGCCCTATGGTGTCCCTGTACTCATCCATGGGCTCAAGTGTTCCGGACATGTGTATGCTTGAATGGACGAGGTTAAGCACATCCGTGGCAAGGGAGGCGTCCATGCAGTATGCCTCCAGCTTCGGGTTATCCCCTCCTTTTATCAGCTTTATGTATTCATTTGCCTCCAGATGGGTCCAGAAAGATATGAAGTCCCCGAGGTTGTATATGTAGGACCTGGGGAGTTTCCCCGTCTCCTTTCTTTTCTCCCTTATTATGTCCCCGAACTCCATGAGGTTCTTGGACATCAGGTCGATTTTTCTGGAGTTTATGCGGAATTCCTCCATAAGATGGTTTTCCAGTTCACCCTCCGGAAGGAAGGAATCGTCGCCGCCTTCGGGAATATACTCCTCAGCCATGGACAGTATGGCCTCTTTCACGGTATCCACAACATCTCCGACGCTGACACCGTCCAGAACCTCAGGGTCTCCGAAGCGCTCCACCTCACCTCTGGCATTTGCCAGACTCCTAGTGCCGAGTTCCGCAGATATCAGTTCCCTGGCAAACTCTGGAAGGTTGTGCGCTTCATCCACAATTACTATGAGGTCAGATATGGATACGGACATCCATGATAGCAATGCCCTCCTTATTCCGGGATTGAAGAAATAGATGTACGGTGCCGAGACCATCATAGCTCCCGACATAAGCTCCTTGTTAGCCTCATACGGGCACATTCCCTCCTCGATGCAGTATCTGACGAATTCTCCGGATGTGGGTATGCGCTCCGCAACCCATTTTCTCAGGGATTCGGTGTCATAATCCAGCAACCCGGCATAATACGGACATGCCTCATCCTCTCCGTTCATGACCTTTCTTTTCCTCTCCGAGCACATCTTTGCAAGTTCCTCTGCGGTTCCTTTTTTGAGTTCTTCGTCCCTCATGGCCAGGGGACACATGCCGCCCCTTCCCTGAAGTGCCACTCCGTATATCGCCGAGCGGTTCCTCTCCTTTATGGCCCTGAGTTCTGCCATGACCTGGTCCTGCTGGCTGTTGGTCCTGGTGAGATACAGGACCTTCTTCCCATGATTCAGAGTGTAATTCAGGGAAGGGAAGAGAGCGCTCACCGTCTTGCCTGTGCCGGTGCCTGCCTCGACTATCAGATGCCTTCCCTCGATTATGGCCCGCACTATCGCTTCCATGAGTTCTCTCTGTGCTTCTCTCGGCTCGTAGGGAAATTCCACGGCACCGAAAACTCGGAATCCGTTATAAGGGTTTCAGGGAGGTGGGTGAAAGTGCCGTATCGAAAATGCGTTTGATATATCTGTCCGCCAAAACTTTTTAAACCCCTTCAAATTGAGCACCGTGCCAAATCACGGGCTCACGGAGGAAAAAAGATGATCGAGGCCACCCTGGCCGTAAAAATGACAGAGAGCTGGATAAGAGATATCCTTCTGAAGTATCCTGTGACCATAAAGTTTCTAGGCTGGCTGCCATCCGGAAAGAACGACGGGGGGAAGAGCCTTATCGAGATAAGGGGCCCCGAAGACAGGATGCTCGATGTTTCGGAGTCTCTCAGAGAAAATCCATTCATATGCAACATACAGGTTTCAAAGGTGGGAAAGGGGAGTATGCTGGGAACAGTGGAGCTGAACAAATGCGCCATATGTAAGGCGATACCGGAAACCGACTGTTTCCTGACCCACGGAGTCACCACCGAGGACGGCTCTCTGCTCTTAAGGGTCATGGCCGGCGAGAGGAAGAATCTCAGAGACTTCATCACCAAACTGGAGGACGGTGGCTGCGAGGTCCGCATAATATCCTTAAGAGACCCGGAAAAGGAGGATCTCCTAACCGAGAGGCAGGAGGAAATCCTGAGAACGGCATATGAGATGGGCTATTTCGAATATCCGAAGAGGGTTAACATAAAGACTCTGGCCGAGAGACTGGGAATGTCCATATCCACTCTATCGGAGATGCTGAGAAAAAGCGAAAAAAAGGTGCTCGAATACTACTTTTCGGCCAAATGAAATCTTTTTGCTCTCATTTCCCGATCTATCTCGACAACAGCGAAATTCCCCTTTTTCAACGGTCCCGGATTAACGAAGAGGATTCCATCCTGTTCCTCGATGCCGGGGGATTCGTGTATGTGTCCGAAAAGAGCCATTCTCGGCCTGTGTTTTTCGATTATTTTTCTTATGGATTCGCTGCCTCCCCGGTGGCCGAACATCGTTTTGTCAAGGATTCCGGAGGGTGGGGTGTGGGTCACCAGAATATCCGTACCCGGGGCAATCGCATCCAGAATCGCGTATATGTTCTCCTCCGAATATGTGAAAAGGGTTGAAAAGGGCAGCGGATTGGATGCACCGAGACCTGCGAAGACGATACCATCTATTTCCGCCCTTTTACCATGTATATCAACGGTTTCGGTTTCTTCGAATATGTCAACGATATCCGGAGGGTCACAGTTTCCAGGGACCGCCACTTTTTTGCCCGGTATTTCCGAAAGTATCCTCTTCGCATCGTTTTTCGTCCCGAAATGCGTTATGTCTCCGGAAATTACCGTCAGATCGGGCTCAAGCTCCCCTATCTTTTCGGCTAAAACCCGAACGGCTTTCATCGAAGCGTGGATATCGGACACGGCGACTATCTTCATGCTCAGAAAAACTTATCGAGGGTTTTAAACCTTGTCTCTTCGTTGTCGAAAAGGGATTCCATATTTCTCGCCAGAATCTCGACCCTCTGTGCCATATATGGAGATATCCTGTATTTGGTGGCCAGTCTCCTGGTTATCTTCACATATTTCTCCACACTGCTCTGATGCACCGTAAGAACGAGTTTTCCACCGCATTTTTCGCATTTTCCGTACAGAGGCACCCTCCTGTACTCCGTTCCGCAGGTCGTGCATCTGACCGTCTGGGTTGCGAATGCCCTCATGTTTCCCATTATATCCCTTATGAAATGGCTTGAGATAATCTTCTCTGCCACATATTTCTCGTCAACGGCGTCTATCTTCTCCGCAAGATTCAGCTGGCCGTTTATTTTGTCTTCCATGGATTTCAGAACCGTGTATTTCGATTTCATCGGACCTTCGGAGATGTCCGTGGTATCGTGGGTGAAATCGAGATTCTCATACTGTTCTTCCCTCCCAATCCTCTTTTTGACATGATCTATGAGGTCCGCGACATCCTTGGGATTGGCATACTTCATTGTGGCCCTGTAGAATTCCAGCGGATAGCGCTCCATGACATCCACATTGTGCGCCTCTTTATCTATCTCCGCAGGCTTTATCTTCGTCGTGAGAACAAGGGGGGCGTCCATCAATCCGCCGCGGGTCGAGGGAAGAAAAGACCGTGAAAAGTTTATCAGACCGTCGAGAAGCAGCATTATGCAGTCTTCATCGCCGTCGCAGTTCCTCCTCTTAGCCGTGTGGAAATACGGATGAGCCAGTCCTATGTTCGCCCTGGTGTAGCCTATTATTCTGGCCAGAACCCCTCCGGATGTATGGGGTGCGAGCCCCATGACAAGGTGGCCTATGAGGTCCTCAGGGCCCTCGGCATTGTAAAATCGCGGGAGACCGTATATCTTTTCCAGCTCGTCGTCCACGAATTTTGAGACCTTCAGCAGATATTAGCCGGCTTTTCTCGAGGGTATTATGTCCTGCGGCAGCAGTTCCAGGAGCTGATTCTCGTCCACCAGCTTCTTACCCTCGACATCTTCGGTGTATCCCAGTCTCCGGGCCGTTTCCACGCTTATCCCTATCTCTCTGGGTCTGAAATGCGTCAGCGGGACATCGGTCATGTCGAACCTGCAAGTGCCGTCCTTGAAAACGAAAATCCCGTGTTTTGCCCTCAAAATGCCTTTTTCAAGTATTTCGGGCGTCTTTTCCCTGGAGATCATGCCTTTTACGCCCTTTATATCCGGAATCCTTTCTCCCATGTTTTCGGCCGCTTCCGCCAGAAGTTCCTTTATCGGCATATCCTGTTCCCGTGCCCTCCCATCGAAAACCGTGGTGTTTCCGCATATCGGACAGTAGGGGAGTACGGTTCTCTTTCCGCATTCGCTGTTTGTGCACTTTCTTATACCCACTTCGACCTTTATCCTGCCTTTCCTGGCGGCTTCCTTTATTAGCCTCTGGTTCCCTCCGAATCCGCCTATGGGGAAGAGTATGTGCGGTGCCGGGTCCATCTTGCGCTCCTTCGCCTTTTCCGGTCTCCCCATCCTTGCTCCAATCCTCGTCGGTGCCTTTGCCATTATCTTTATCCCGGAAAGTTCTGATACGAGAGCAAGAGCATCCTCCGATTCCGGAAGTTTTTTCGCATAGAATCCGTTCTTCGAGGGTTTCAACCCGAGTGTGTATGCGAGCGCTCTTCCCTTCTCTATGATGTATGTGCCCTCTCCTGATTTGTGGAGAGCTCCCAGTTTTATAAGAATCTCCTTTATATCCGAATTTTCTGGAATTTTCAGCTCCTCTCCCTCAAGTTCTCCGTTTTCTGCCACGTACTCCCTGAGTTTTCCTATCTCTTCGGGCTCCATGTCGTGCCAGAAGAAATTGAACCTCGGATGCAGAGGAACACCGTATTTTTTCGAGAATTCGAATGCCTCGTCCGCACTCCAATTCGCATGCCCCTCCGGAATTTTCCCGTATTTTTCCTCGGCCTCGAGTTCCCACCATTCCACGGAAAACGATGCCGGCATGAGCGGATGGTTGTTCTCGAGGAACTCACCGAACGGAATGAGTATCTCACCGATATCAGCTATTCTTTTCACGTCTTTTCTGAGACTTTTCATCTCCTCTCCGCTGTTTATCTGCACAAAATCCCCGTTCTTGAGGAGTACCATCGGCCCATCTATGGTATCGCAGGGGGTAATCACTCCCGCTTTGCCGGGTCTTTCTATCTTTATCTGTGTGCCCAGGGCGGTAAAATCGTCCAGAACATACATGGTCGCGGGATTCACCGCTATCGCCGCTATCCCTGTGGTTCTGGCCCTCCCGTATCTCAGTCTGAAACCTCCTTTTTTGCTCGGGTCGGCCAGTACGGGTCTGCCTGCGAGAACCTCCTTGATGAACTTGTAGTTCGGACCTATGGCCTTACCTTCCTTGGATTTTCCCTTGCCATGCTTATCTATGAACTCTCCTATGAAATCCCAGCCATCGATTTTCAGGGAATCCACATGCTTCTTTATCTTGCTCGCTTTCAGGCACATACCCTCCGCGATGACCAGACATGCACCTCCTCTGAGCCTGTTGGTCTCCACCCTCTGAAGATTTCTGTAACCCGAAACCTCCTCCTCTTCCGTACCCTCACCGTCTATGCATATCGGACAGTTCCTCACAATGAGCTCTATCTCATCTGGACTCGGTTTGTACTGAAGATGCTGTGCCCTCTCATAGAGCGGTATCTCTTCCTTGTATCTCTCAATCTCCTCATCTCTAGGCTTGTATCTGTCTATTCCGAACTCTCTTCTCACGATGTCTCCTATGAGAACGCTCATGGCCTGTCCGGTTCCTCCGGCCGACCTTATGGGACCTGCGAAGTATATGGAAAGATATCTCGTACCGTCATCGTTTTCCTTTGTCCTGACCCCCACTATCCCCTCGAGAGGCGCGACGAGTATGCCTTCGGTGAGCACCGCCAGCCCCAGTCTTATGGCAGTGTCTATGGCCTCTTCCATGCTGACGGTCTTTCTGAGCCTTTTAGCGGTTCTTTTCGCCATCTCGATGGCTATGAGCTCCCTGTTGTCCACCTCCTCGTTCAGCTTTCTTATCTCCTCAGCGACCCCCTCCACCGGGTAACCCTGCTGGAGAAGGAGTTTCTCCACTCTCATTGCCAGGTCCCTCGCTCTGGGAATCTCAACCTCATCTCTCGGGTCCCTGTGCTTCTTCCTCGCACTCTCGGCTATTGCATAACAGCGTTCCGCCTCCGCCTCAAGTTCGTCGAAGTATTTCCCGATTTTCGGTGAGTATTCCGCCATTTCTCATCCTTTTCCTGTGGAGTTGAGTGCCGTTCCATCCCTTTGTGTTGAAGGTATATATGTCTTATGCTGTGAAAAAACTTAATACCTCCGATGCATTCCTCTCCAATGCTCCGTATCAGAAACCTCGCCAGCGGAAGTTCCGGCAATTCCACGCTTTTATGGACGGATGAGACTGCGATACTCGTGGATGCGGGGCTGAGCGCATTGCAGATCCGGAGGAGGGTCGAGGCCTCAGGGCTTGAAATAGAGGATATAGAGGCCATTCTTATATCTCACGAGCACATAGACCACATAAGAGGTATAGAGAGGCTGTCAAAGAGGTACGGGATAAGGGTCTATGCGAACGAGGGTACATGGCTCGGCATCAGGAAAGATGTGGAGAACAGAGGAATGCTAAAGGATGAGATGGTGTTCGGCGACATCAGAATTACAGGTTTCCCCGTACCGCACGATGCGAATGATCCCGTTGGATTTCAGGTAATGCACGATGGAAATAAAGCGGTAGTCGTAACGGATGTCGGGCATCCGACTAAATATCTGAAAAACGCTCTTGAAGAATCGTCCGTGATAATAATAGAATCGAACCACGATGTGGACCTGCTCAAAAACGGACCGTATCCGTACTATCTGAAGCAGAGAATTCTCGGTCCGGAAGGACATCTTTCAAACGAGGACTGCGGAAAAGTTCTCGGAGAAGTGATAAACGAGGACACGGTTGCGGTGATGCTGGCCCATCTCAGCGAGCACAACAACAAACCCGAGCTTGCGGAGAGAACCGTGAAGGAATATGCGGGAGAAGGTGCGAGGATAATGCTCACAGGAAGGGGGGCGGCACCGGAGATAAGGCTGTGATTTTTCAAAAACATCGAGATGGTTGTTTAGGTAATAGCAGAACCGGAAACCTTCTCGTTTCATAACACGGACACATTCCTCTCTTTCCCCTCTTTCCACAACTTTATTCTCTCCGCCGCATGCCTGACAATATCCCGAAACCAGTTCTCATAGGTTCCCGCGCAGTGTGGGCTCAAAACGATATTTTCCAGTTCCTCAAAGAGATAGTCCTGTTTGAACCCCTTTCCGTAGTGCCACCAGACATCAATGGCAGCCGTGAATTTCGGGTTTTCCACGAGATGCTCGTAGAGATCCTTTTTGACGACTATCTTTCCCCTTGAGATGTTCACGAGAACGGCATCCTTTTTCATCAGACTCAGCCTTTTTCTGTCGATAAGTCCCTTTGTTTCGGATTTGAGCGGAAGGGTTACAAAAACGGCATCCGCCTCTTTCAGCATATCGTCCAGTTCGTCAATCGTTCCGATTCTTTCGACTGGAATCTCTCCTTCATACCTTCCGCTCTGATTTATAGCGAAAACCTTCACACCGAGGCAGGAGAGCATACTTCCGAGCTCCCTTCCTATATGGCCAAAACCCAGAATCAGGGCTGTTTTACCCTTCAAAAGCCTGCTCTCGACCAGCTGAGGGAACCTTCCATTCCTCATCTCTCTATCGCGCCACGGAATCCTTTTCATCGCAGCCATGAGCAGAGAAAGGCCGTGCTCGGCCACGGCTCTAGCATTCGCCCCTGCATTGCTCTGAACCTTCACCCCTTCCGGAACCTCCGAAAAATCTATGTGGTCCGTGCCAGCGGTCAGGGTCTGTATTAGCCTCAGATTCTTCATCTTCGGAACAAGGTCCTCAACATCCCGCCAGTGAAACACAAGCAGAACATCAGCGCTCTCCACGAACCCCTCATCCGCCTCATCGAGGCATCTTATCTCATCGTCGGGCAGGATTTCACGGACAATGTCAAGGTCCCGGCAGAATGATGTGAGGATTTTCACGGAAGGGAAATGGAGTGAGGATAAATAGGTTTATCTGTTTTTCATATGGTGTCGGAGAATCTTTCATTCTTTTCTTTTTATTGATATTTTTCTAGAATTTTCATATTTTTTCTTAACGGTATTTAATATGATGTGTGTTTCATGTGAACAGGATTTCAAATCCATGAGGGCATTTTCAATAACTCCGTGTTCTTTCTCAGTCATATCTGAGAGATTTTCTATATGTTTTAAGTTGTCAATAAACTCTTCTATGTGATTCGTCAAACTATCTAATTTTATAATTAAAAATTCTATTATTTCATCATCAGGATCTGATAGGTTATTTACATCGTCTTTTATGTTTTTACATTCAAGTTTAATCTTATTAGTACTGCTTTCAATATATTTTATAAAATCTTCTCCGTAATATTCTTTTATGTACGTTGATTTTATTTAATTCCTATACCCCGCAGCTTGCTGCGGTTGGGACAGGAGACTAACAGGCAAATAACAATATACTCTGTGCATGTTCTATAGCCTATGGAAATAGAACATGCACCTCACTGTACCTATAGAATAAGATATCAC
>JAJRVK010000083.1 GCA_024277315.1 archaeon
CTTGAATCTGAGCAATCTCTGTGATTTTCCTTCCTTTCTCGATTTCTCTAAGAATCCACCGGATTTTCTTCTGATTCAGCTTCCGCATCTCCGGCAAAGAAAAAGATGTTAAAGTATTTTGGGATACTACATCTGTGGCAGGCATTCCGAAACCATAAATATTGAGTGTGATATCGGTGGACAGGTGAAGTCATGAGTTTCATAAGAAGTATCAGAGAGCGTCTCCTGATGGTATCCGGAAGCATATTCGCAATCAGCATAGTCGGGATTATCATATCCTCGATCTACCTGTTCTTTCAGAGCACCGTGCCGGATTTTCTCAGGGATGTTGCCCGGGCTCCCGGTGACTGGAATTACTGGATTCTCCTCCTTTCGGCCCTGGGTCTGATGGTAGGAGGATGGTATTTCTACGATACCGTAAAGAAGCGGAGGAAGTTCGAGGACCTGATGGAAACCAACAGCCGCTCTAAGTTCATGAGAAATCTGCCGGAACTCGAAGAGATGGCGTGGTATCTGGGAAAGGAGTACGAGGAAAGGCTTGAGGAGAAGAAGAGAACCCTCAGAGTCAAGTAATTATCGTTTATTAAGTATATAATCTGGAATACTGGAAAATCTGCAATAACATTTATAATATGCGTGTATATCTCTGGCCAATGGCATCTGGATGGAGTCCGCGGAAATATGAGAGAGTCATTAAAGGTCTGAATTCTCAGGACGATATTCTCAGGATATCCGAGAAGACGGGTATCGACCCCGAGGTCTTGCGCATAATTTTTCTTCAGAAAGAGGTCAGAAGGATGATAAAATTGCATGGAAAGATTCTCAAAAAGCGCAGCGAACTCCTTGAAATGTGGAAATCGGGCATGTCCATTGTCGAAATAGCGGAGAAAGAACGGTTCTCTCCCATTCTTTTGGTCCACATTCTGCTCCCTGCCATGGAGATATCCAAGAAGAAGACGAAAAAGATGGTGAAGAACCCGGAAATTGCCGATGACGAGAGGTTGGAAAAAGAGATAAGGGAAGCCATGGCTATTGATTATCTATATTCACCTAGGGCCCATGACGAACAGAGAAGGAGGGGTTTAGAAGGCGAGAGCAGACTTTTCGAATGGCTGGATTCGAAGGGCATAGAATATATAAAAGAGGATGATATGGAGAAGGGAGAGGGTGTGAAGACACCGGACGCTCTTCTGAAATCACCAATTAAACTATTCGGAAGGGAGATAATATGGTTCGATTCGAAATCCCTTTTCGGAGACCCGGAGGAGATAAAAAGAGCCTATGAGCGACAATTCAAGCATTATCTCGAAGTCTTCGGCCCGGGAGCCGTCATATATTGGTATGGTTTCGTAGAGTATGAGGATATGCCCCGGGAAATACTCATCCTGGATTCTTCGTTCCTCGAAAAAATTTAGAAAAGAGTGTCCTGGACCGGCCTCTTCTTCCTGCCGCATATCGCATACTCGTCTCCGTCCCAGAATATGTCCATATCTGGGTATTTCTCCTGGAACTCCTCTATCTTTCGGAGTATTTCGGTGAGCGTTATGTTCGGATCGTTCCTATCGACCTTCAGGAGCACTTCTTTTTCTTCCATAGTCTTCCAGCCTTCTTATAAACTTTTATCATAAATACTTTGCCATCCTTTTGACAACGCCATCGAGCCTCTCGAAATCTATTACCGCTATGACCCTTCCTTTTTTCGAGATCTCCGAGAGTTTTCTGGCCATATGCTCTTCTCTGGCCTCTTCCACGGCCCTGAGACCTTTTATCCGATTGATGTACCTGTCCCATTTTAGAACATAATCTTCGACACCCTCTACCCTGAAGGCTTTCTTTTCCATCCTTCTCTCCCTGAACATGTGGGCGATGAACTCTCTTTTAGACACATTCTCGATATAGACATCGGCGAAAGATTCATCATCCATATCCAGAGGTACAAGCGGTATGCCAATCTTCTCGGTTGTCTTCACCGCTTCGACATAACAGGGAGCAGGTGCTTTCACCGCCCCGAAATTGCCGAGGTTCTCCAGATAAGCCTCCTCATACCCGTAGAGGGATATTTCAAACTCTCCTTCCCGGATGTACTCTCTCAGACCTCTGAGTTCTTCCGGAGATATCGATATCGCGGCAACGTTTCCTCCGAAGGTCTCTATCTCCTTTTTCACGGCTTTGCCCTCTGAAACGAGGCCTTTTATGGCGCCAATGAGGACGACATCTCTTTTCTCCACCCTTTTCATTCCTTCTTCCTCTCCTTTATCAGGGCTACCAGGTCCTCGAACGAACATTTCTTCAGTTCTTCCAGGGTTATCATCGGCACACCCATGAGCTCCTTCCTTTTAACCTCCTTTCTTATGAATATGACGGCGTCCTGCTCGGCTATATTCGAGACCTCCCTGACTATCTCCGCTCTTTTAACGAGAGATCTGTCGTATTCGCCGATGTTCGTTAGGAGCACTGCCCTTTCTTTCTCGGTAAGGGCATCGAAAGGACATTTCATCGTAGGAAAGATGTGATAGCCCATGAGGTCCAGAAATTCCAGCACTTTTCTGTCGAAATCGTCGATTATGTCAAAGTATTCCAGTTCTCTTCTACCTTCCTTCGTGTGAACGAAGGGGTCCAGAGGCTTTATGAGGGGGACCTGCAGAAACTCCTCCAGGGCTATTGCAACGTTGACCTCGGCGCTCATCCCCTCCTCATAAAGCTGGATGGCCTTGCGGGAGACTCCGGCCACGGATGCCAGCTCTCCCAGGGATATTCCTCTCTCAGCTCTAAGTCTCGAAAGAAGATTTCCGTCGATCTTGGTATAGAATCCACCGGGCGCGGCGAAGATGAGCGGCGGCTCACCTTCCTTGAGATATTCTTCCAGAGTCCCATAGGATATTATCGGCACGCCCATCCTGCTGTAGATGACACCGTCCTCCAGTTTTCCGGCACTGCTCTTTTCGGCTATTACAAGAGGTGCGCCATCCAGAACATCCGACAGGAGCTTCAATTCCTCCGCATTTTCCTGACTGAGAGCATCGACATTCTGTAAAACCTTTATTATGAGCAGAGTGCTGTCTCTCCTTGCCACTATATCGAAGCTTATTCTCTTCAGTCTGTGGGCTTTCGAGACATAGAATCCTGCCTTCGAAAGGAGGTCCCTTGTCCGTTCTATGAGGTTCCATTTGTCCATATCGATATTTTCTATGCCGATTCTTCTATAAATAGTTTTCTACCCGCTCGTCATTTTGTAGTATCC
>JAJRVK010000084.1 GCA_024277315.1 archaeon
ATACAGAGCGTCAAAGAAATTAGATACGAAACTGGCGCCGATTCTGTTTCTGACACTCATGAGCATGCCTCTCCTTATTCCTTTAAGATATTTCATGTGGATGAGTTATCAAGCTACTGAGTATGTGGGGTGGTGGGAGTACTCGAACCCACAGGCAGCATTTAATAGCTTTTTTTATATGATTGAACTTATGGGTGCAGCCATCCCGTTCTTTTTCGGAATTACATGGTCTTCCTTAAGAAACAGATTTTATAAGGTTTGTACATTGTTTTCGCTCGCAGGATATATCATTCTATTTTTTGGAGAGTACTATGTACTTCCATGGGCCATAATACCGGTTATAATCATTTTCTTTGGCTTTGCTTATGAATATTCTCTTTTCAGTCTCATTCATATTTCATATCAAAAATCCGATATACCCAGGTATCCATTTCTCGCAGGCATCATTTTAGCATTTCTCATTTTTCCGATACCGATTTTGGTGTGGAATACAACCTTTCCTCCACCATCCCATGACCTTGCAATGTATCTTCTACTGACCCTCCTTCCTTTTCTGATTGCTTTTGTTGTATTTGCCTTTCTTCATCTAAGAGATGGACAACATAAAGATTTTCAAAAAAGGAGTGAATTCCGATGAAAGAGGATAGCGAACTATTCTGACCCCTTCTCTTTTTTTTCCTTTCCTGGGCAAAGCGGATTTACGCAGAACTTCCAGGGTCTCTTTCCTCTTGTTATTACGATTACTATGGGAGCGCCGCATGCGGGGCATGTTTCTCCGGGAAACTCCAGTTTTCCTCTCTGAGGTAACGGATAGGTGTTTCCGCATGCCGGATAGTTGGAGCAACCGAGAAATCTCTTTCCTCTTTTGGACCTTCGGATAACCAGGTCTCCGCCGCACAGCGGGCATTTTCCGACAACGCCCCTTCCCTCATTGGTTTTACATGCGGGATTTATGCACCTCTCCTCCCGCTCTCTTCCGTGTATTATTCTTATAACAGGTGCCCCACAGACATCGCAATGCCTCCCGGTCGGCTCTATTTTTCCGGAATATGGCAGCGGATAAACGACCTTGCAATTCGGATAGCCGGAACAGCCTGCGAACCTCCCGTTCTTTCCCTTCCTTATCCTTATGTCCTTCCCGCATTCAGGACATTTTCCAAGAGTGTTCTCCTCATCGGATGCCTTCGATATCGCCCCGCCTATGGACTCTTTCTCCTTTTTTATCTGTTTCGTGACAGTTTCCAGCATGTCCCTCGATTCCTTCACAACATCTTCGAAAGTGCGCATGCCTTCCGCAATCTTTCCCATATCCTTCTCAAGGGTGGCGGTCATTTCAGGCTCCGTGATGTTCTTGGCATGCTCCGCAAGGCTCTGAACAAGACTTATTGCAGTCTTCGTCGGCCTTATGCTCTTCCCGGTTATGTATTTCCTGTCATAGAGCTTCTGGATTATCTCGTGCCTGGTGGATTTCGTTCCAAGACCCAGTCTTTCCATCTCTTTCAACAGGCTTGCCTGGGTGTATCTCGGAGGCGGTTTGGTCTCGTCCTCTTTAACATCTATTCCAAGGACCGGAACATCCTGCCCTTCTTTCAGCTCGGGTATTCTCTTTCCTCTGAACTTTATGTACGGATAATATCTGTACCATCCTTCGGATAAAAGAGATTCGCCGTGGCTCAGGAACCTCTCCCCGTTTATATCGAAAACAGCGTCCTGTACCCTCACCTCAGCCGCAGGGGCAAGAGTTGCCATGAAGCGCCTGACAACGAGTTCGTAGAGCGCCCACTTCTCACCCTTGAGTTTTGCTTTTGTGGCTGCCCTAACGGGATATATCGGCGGATGGTCCGTTGTCTCTGTCCTTCCTCTGGTCGGCACTATTCTCGGCTGAGAGAGTATCTCCTCTATCTAGGATCTGAACGGCGAATCCAGAAGGTTCTCCAACGCTCTCTTTACGCTCATCCCTCCGGGATAAACAGTATTGTCGGTTATGGGATAGCTGATGTATCCTTCGGTGTACAGTTCCTCTGCGATCGCCATCGCCCTTGCGGCGCTCAGTCCCAGCTTTGTGGCCTCGGTTAGCATGGCAGTTGTGTTGAAAGGTATCGGTGGCATGCTCTTTTTGATCTCTTCTTTGTAGGAAAGAACGCTGGCCTTCTCCGCCCCCTCCACTTTCTTCATTATCGTATCTTTGACCTCTTCCTCGAATATTCTTCCTTTCTCATGCTCGGCACCGAATTTCTTCCTGTGCTGGAGGTTTGCGATTATTTTCCAGAATTTCTCAGGCTTGAAGTTCTGAATATCAAGTTCCCTTTTGACAATCATTGCAAGTGTCGGGCTCTGCACCCTTCCCACGGAAAGGAAATCCCTTCCGAGTTTCCTGGAGGCTATGGAGATGAGTCTCGTCAGGACGGCGCCCCATGCGAGGTCTATATACTGTCTGGATTCGGCTGATTTCGCCAGCCTTTCATCTATCTCTGTGAGATTCGCGAATGCCTTCTCTATCTCGGGTTTTATGAGAGCGCTGAACTTGGCCCTTTTGACCTCTATTTTCGGGTTCGCTCTCTTTATTATCTCGAGGGCCTCCATACCTATGAGCTCTCCCTCCCTGTCATAATCGGTTGCTATTATAACCCTCTCACAGCCTTTTGCAAGAGTTTCCAGAATTCTCCCTATGGACTTGGCGTGGACCTCCTTTTTCGGCTCCACCCATATCAGTTCCTCGGGGTCCACCTTCATC
>JAJRVK010000085.1 GCA_024277315.1 archaeon
CAGGGCAATGCCCTATTCCCGGATGAGGAAGCACGAAATAAAACCCGTTTTAGGCACGGACGGAGCGGCGAGCAACAACAACCTGGACATGTTCGAGGAGATGAAAACGGCAGCGCTTTTGCAGAAATTCTCCGGAGACCCGACCGCCCTGCCTGCCCACGAGGCCCTAAAGATGGCTACGGAGTGGGGCGCTCATGCCCTCGGGTTCAAGGCTGGAAAAATCGAGGAAGGATACTTGGCAGACATAATCCTCATAAGAACAGATATTCCTGAGATGACGCCGATGCATAACTGGGAGTCAAATGTGGTCTATTCTGCGAATGGGAGCGCCGTGGACACGGTGATATGCGACGGCAAGATACTCATGAAAAACCGCAGAATAGATGGAGAGGAAGAAGTTCTGAAAAAGGCAAGGGAGATGGCCGAAAAGTTTTATGAGTAAAAGAAAAATACCTATCCTCATTCATTCCCATGCTTTACCTCATTCTGACACTTGTTCTCGGAATTCTTTTCGGAGCGCTCTTCAGAAAAAAGGGCGTTAGGTTCGGGGATGAGCACATAATAACCCTGCCTCTCATACTTCTGATATTCTTCATGGGCACATCCATAGGTGCAAGCCCCGGCGTTAGGGACAGCGCTCTTCTCATAGGCTACCAATCGGGTATTTTTGCGGTTCTCACTGTTCTTGGCTCCATTCTGGGAGCTGTGATTCTCAGGAGGTTTGCCCTTGATTAGATATTCGGCGGGAGCCCTGTTTTCGGGCATTTTAATCGGATATCTCCTGCCGGAGCATTCTCTGTTTTACTCGCAATCCGGCATGGCATTTCTCTACATCCTGATGCTTCTCATAGGAATTGCGGTTGGATACAACCCGGAACCGATAAAGAAGGCCCTCAAGGGCGGAAGGAAATCGCCGCTGCTGTTGCCTGTGTTTTCCATATCAGGGGCGCTCCTGGGCGGGATTGCCGCGGGCGCAGTGACAGGAGTCCCGCTAAAATTCTCCCTCGCTGTCGCCGGGGGCCTTGGCTGGTATTCCTTAGCAGGTCCAATGATCTCCGTTGTGTCGCCGATTTACGGCGCTCTCGGTTTCCTCTCGAACATAGGGAGGGAGATGATAACATACATTACGGTTCCGTTTGCAGGAAAGCGCTCTCCTCCCGAAGTCTCAATAGCCATGGGCGGAGCCACGGCGATGGACACGACACTGCCATTGATAACCCGTTTTTCTGGAAAAGAGGCGGTTCTGTGGGCTCTTTACAATGGATTCGTCCTCACGGCCGCAGCCCCACTGCTGATTTCGCTGTTCCTGTCGCTTTAGTTCGCATGCGACTATCATAATCTGGTGTGCACAAACCTACAGATGCTCCAAAACCCACCTTCCCACAGCATCATCATTTTCTGCCAGCTCCAGCGCCCTTTTTCTGTGCTTTCCCCTCACTTCTCCCTCAGATATAAGGTATCTCGTGTATGCGACAAGAGCCATTATGTTCCTGTCCTCACCAATTTTTATGGCATTCTCCGCGCCCCCTTCCCAGAGCACAATTCTTCCTCTGGCCTTCAGAATCTCGGTTTCACCTATCTCATCCTCCACTCCTTCAAGCTTTCTGTCTTCAACAGCGCATATAGCAACACCCGAGGCGATATTCAGGACAGGAAACCCGTATCTCCGGGATATTTCCTCATCTGAGAATTCTCTTTCCTCGTCCCCCCAGCCCTTCACGGCGGCATTTATGAACGCCTCCTTGTTTTCCGAAGAGATGTAATTTACCGAGAATTTTTCCGTTTTTCTCAGGTTCTCGAAGGTGTCGGAGCCTTTGAAGGAGCGCAGGAGCATGTACTCGCCTTTTCTGGTTGCGGAGAGCGCTGCGGCATTCGTATGGCCATTTTCCGTTATGACTATCGTCTCATAGGCAACTCCGTTCTCAGGGAGCTTACCCATCTAGTCCAGCCCCCTCAGCCAGTATTCTCTTTATGTCCTCGGGTTTCGCGCCTTCCAGCCCGAAGTACTCCGCAAACTTCGGCGTGATGTGGACGACCATATATCTCCCTTCCCTTTTTTTCTTTATCAGGCCCATATCCTCGAGGATTTTTATATGCTCCAGCACCCTTGATCCCACCATTTCCTCCAGCATCGCCTGCTTGACCGGCTGATGATAGCCTATGAGTGCAGCGGTCTTGAGAACTTCCTTGGGAAGCTCCATCGGAACGACCTCCATGGCTATATCCGCGTACTTCTCCTTCAGTTGCATGGAGTACTTGCTCCCTATCTTCACTATCTCTATCGCCGTGTCTCTCGATGCATATTCTTCCATGAGAAAGTCTATGGCTTCCCTCACCTTTCTCCTTCCCACACCGGTTATCCTCTCTATCTCGCTTATGCTCAGGGGCTTCCCTGCGGAAAAGAGCGCTGCCTCCACTTTCAGGTCCTCGTCCACGAATTCAGGCATGGTACAGGATGGAAATAGGGAATATAAAACTTACAGTCCTATTTTCTTCCTCGCTTCCGGAGTCATCCTTTCCAGACTCCACGGGGGATCGAATGTCAGCTCGACATCCACATCATCCACATCATCCATCTGGCGGATTCTGTTGCCCACATACTCCGTTATCGTCTGTGCCAGCGGACAGCCGGGGACGGTCAGGGTCATGGTCACCTTTACCTTCTTTCCTTCGACTTTAACTCCATATATGAGCCCGAGCTCGACCACATTCAGCCCTATCTCCGGGTCATAGACCTCTTCGAGGGCTTCCATAATCTCTTCTTCTGTTGGCATAGAACGCCATCTTCAACACAAATTTATACTTTTCTGGCCAGATCAGGCCATTCTCCAGGATATGGTGGTCTCATGTCCGTTGGCGTCTGTGGCCTTTATGTAGTACTTCATGGAAGTTTCCGGCGGAGACGCCACCGACAGATAGTATCGGATATCGTCCAGTTTCTCCATATCGGTCCAGGTATCGTTGTTGAACTCTCTGATCTCAACGGAGACTATGTCGGAGTTGTCGGTCACGGTGGCGACTATCCTGTAGGCCGAGAAATCTCCGGTGGTGTTGTAGGGCAGCCATGTATCGTTGTGATATCCCTCGAGATGCACGTCATATATCGAAGGGCTGGTAAGGTCCGCAAATGGCATGTTTATGCAGAGTATGAATATCGCAAGCCATGTGAAGAGGTAGACAAAGCCGTGTGCGAGATAGTCCTTCTTTTCCAGAATGAAAACATCAACCCTGAACAGAGGGTATACGAACTTGAAGAAAAAGAAGCCGGAAAGGCCAATCAGAGCGCCGTAAGCCCATGATATGGTGCTGAGAAAAACAACGGCGGACAGCACGGCAAAAATCAGACCGAGAAAGACTATCGCTATGCTGGCTTTTGATTTGTTAACCTCCTTGTGTATATACTCTTTTTCGTCGAACTCCGGAGGAGTGAAGACCTCTTTCTCCTCCTCTTCTTCCTTCTCGTGCCTTCTTCTTGCCATGGCGATGCATCCGCTATGGTTTAAAAAAATTTCCCTCAGCTCTGCCGAAACCCGAGGAGCGCAAACACCTTCGCATCTTTAACCAGGTTCTCTATTTTGCAGTACTCGTTGGCCTGATGCATGGTCTCGTCTATGGTACTCCAGACCGCCGCAGGAATTCCGGCCAGTCTTATGTATGCGGCGCAGGTTCCTCCGCCTATGCCGACCAGTCTGGGCTCTTTCCCCTTCACTCTTTCAATGGCAGTCTTCAGCCTCACGACGACCTCTGAATCAGCGGGCGTGGGCGGTGGCGACTGCTCTCCCCTGTAAACCTCCGGGACTATCCTGGCGCCGGTCTCTTTCGAAACCCTTTCGGCGACCTCATTCATAAGGGCCATTATGTCAGTTATGCCGTGCTCAGGTATTATGCGCATGTCGAAGTAGAACACATCCTCACCGGGAACGGCGTTTATGTTGGGCTGATTTTCCTCCTTTTTCGTAGGCTCGAAGGTGGATACAGGCGGACTGAACAGCTCATTCCTTTCGGAGAACCTTTCGTGTAGGGCTCTATCAACCTCAACGAGATATCTGGAGCCTGCGCGGAGCGCATTAATTCCCGTATGTGGTATGCTGGAATGGGTCTGTTTTCCGTATGTCGTAACTTTGACCCAGTAAATCGATTTCTCGGCTATCTCTATCTCATTACCATCTGGCACTCCATGGTCCGGCACGACGACGATATCGTCCTTTTTGAAGAGTCCGAGCTTCAAAAGGTGCTGTATCCCGTACTTGCTTCCAGTCTCCTCGTCCGAGACAAATGCCACAGAGAAATTGTAATCCGGTTTTATTCCGGAATCGATTATAGCCTTTGCAGCGTACATGGACGCTATCAGGGACTGCCCGTTGTCCTCCGCTCCCCTGCCGTATATTTTCCCGTCCCTGACTACGGGGTCGAACGGGTCGGTTTCCCATTTGGAGAGGTCTCCCACGGGAACGGTGTCCATGTGACTTATCACCCAGATCGTGTGTTCTCTGTTCTTCCCGTATATCGTGGCGATTATGTTCGGCCTGACCCCTCCTTCCGCTCTTGAGTCCTCCGCATCGCATCTCTTTATCCCGTCGAAACCGAAGCCGGATATCCATTTCTCAAGGAATTCGGCCCTTTTGAGCTCTCCTTTTCCCCCGGATTCCGGGCTTATTGCCTCTATTCTCAGCATCTCGACCATCGCCTTTACCATATCGTCCTTCAGAGATTCGACCGTTTCGGAGAGATTCAAGAAATCACCGTGCGGAAATCGGCGGGTATAAAATAGGTTTTGCGACACGGAAGATTAAAATAAGGATGCGGATGCGCACCCTCATGGAAGTAAGCATAGAAGCGGAGGTCCACAACACGGAAGACGATGAAAAGGTGAGAATGGCGGTTCTGAACATATTTCCGGATGCAGATATCGAAAAATCGGACGGAAAGATAGTGGCGAGGACACACACCCTGGACAGATTTCAGGAGATACTGAGGGACCTCAGGATAAGGGACACCGCAAGGCGATTTCTCATGGGAAAGATTGAGGGAGACAGGATAAAGTTCAGCATAAGCAAGCAGGCCGCATTCATGGGAAAGATATCCTTGGGGGGCGCCAATCCGGCTTTGGGTGAAATAGGTATAGAAATCAGGGATGAGAACCCGACAAAGCTCATCCGCTGGCTGACATTCACAGGTGAATGAATGATAATGATATCGAGCGCATCGTTCTGTCATATGCCATTTGAGAGGGTCTTCGAACTCGTAGAGAAGAACTTCGAAGGGTGGGAGATAACAGCGGAGGGAACCCTGTATCTCCCGGACATCGAAAAGAAGCTCGCCGAGGCCCTGGAATCCCGCCCCATTGAGATACAGGTACACGCACCTCTCAGCGACATAAACATCGCGGGAGGAAATCCCTTCATGAGGGAGAGCGCTCTTAACGAGATAATAAAGGCCATCGAGTCCGCGAGAAGATTGGGAGTGAAGCTCATGACCATCCATCCCGGTTTTAAAACACCTCTTTTAAGGGACTCTCCGAGAGTCAGGGAAGAGACGAGAAAGAGCCTTGAAATCCTTGAGAAGCACGCTCTGGACAACGGAATAATCCTTGCTTTGGAAAACATGCCGGGCACGTTCATAACCGTCGGCAAACGGCCGGAAGAGATCGTGGAGATGACCGAAGGTCTGGAGATAAAGTGGTGCTTTGATGCGGGACACGCCAACACGACGGGCACCATCGAGGCCTTTCTGGAACACAGGAGGATGTTCGGAAACGTGCATTTACACGACAATGACGGAAAGGCGGACCCGCATCTTCCCCTTGGTGAAGGGACCATAGACTGGGACAGGCTGATGAGCGCTCTCGGGGGATACGGAGGAAATCTCGTCCTCGAGATGGACAGCGGAATCGATGACGGAATAAGGAGTCTGCGGTTCATGAAAAACGGCAAATACTCGGAAAGGTAGGGGCATCCGATGGAGCACGAACTCAAAAGGATACTGGAAAAACAGCACTACAGAATCGTAGGTGAGCACAGCGGCGTCAAACTGTGTCACTGGCTTAAAGAGAAGCTGGTCAGGGGACGGCCGTGCTACAAGGAGGTGTTCTACGGGATACAGTCTCACAGATGCCTTCAGATGTCCCCCGCCGTAAATCAGTGCACGCAGAACTGCCTTTTCTGCTGGAGATTTCAGGCGTTCACGGAAACCGCCCTCAAAAAGGTCGACGACCCTGAATTCATACTGGACGGGCTGATCGGAGCGCAGAGAGAGCTGATTTCGGGATTCAAAGGAGACCCGAGGGTGAAGAGAGAGATGTTCGATGAGGCCTATGAGCCGAACCAGATAGCCATATCCCTCAGCGGAGAGCCCATCCTATATCCCAGACTCGGGGAGTTCATAGAACTGGCCCACAGAAGAGGTATGACGACCTTTCTGGTCACCAACGGAACCCTCCCGAAGGTCATAGAGAATCTTGACCCCCTGCCGACGCAGCTTTATGTCACCGTCGCGGCACCCAATGAGGAACTCTACGACAGGCTCCTTGTACCCATGATAAGCGATGGGTGGGAAAGACTCAACGAGACCCTTGAACTCCTCCCTTCTCTTGGCACCAGGACGGTCGTAAGGCACACTCTGGTAAAGGGCCGGAATATGGAAGGCCACGAAAAAGAATATGCGAAACTCATCGAAAAAGCGGACCCGAATTTCATAGAGGCCAAGGGCTATGTTTTCGTCGGCTACTCGAGGGAAAGGATGACGATTGACAACATGCCTTCCCACGACGAAATAAGGGAATTCGGACAGAAGATTGCGGAATACACCGGAAGAGAGGTTGTTATGGAGTACAGGCCGAGCAGAGTCGTTCTTGTGGCGGAGAAAGGAGAAAAGGTGCGACTACACTCCTGATTTTCCCGTTCTTTTGTTCCGCAGAGTGTCTCCGGTATCAGAATCTCGGCTTCGAAACATAAATCAATCAGCGAAGATAAAGATTTCTTTTGACATTACTATTTTTCTAAAAATCCACGAATAGGTAAAGATTGTCCGCCAATAAGGAAACTTTATAAACATCCAGTCCATACAGGTTTTGATGCCAATTCGTACCATAAGGATTTCCAGAGAGGAGCTTCTCGACATACGTAAGATATACGAAAGCGTGATGTCTTATGCGTGTCACGGACTGTTTTTCAGAGAAGGAGAGGTTCTCGGGGACAACATCTCCGAAATAGCCATGAAGAGTTCCGAAGGAGAAAAGGAGAAATATTTCGAGGTGGCGGCGAACCTCCTGTCTGGAAGAGGATGGGCCGAAAAGGTCCTGTTCTCCGAGGACAAAGCGGTGATAAGCGGTTCCATAGAGGTCGAGGAGGGAAAGGGCAGGCAGACCTGTCATCTGTTAAAGGGCATCATAAAGAGGGTCTATGAAAACTATTACAATGAAGGATTCAACTGTGAGGAAACAGAGTGCGAAAGCAAGGGAGACGAGAACTGTGTGTTCATATTGGAGAGAAAAGGAGTGTGAGAGAACATGGATGAAATAAATAACATAATAGAAGACATGAAAAAGAAATTCCCCGTCATCGCAGCGGGGTTCATCACGAGGGACGGAATGCCGAAATATCTCGAGGTGC
>JAJRVK010000086.1 GCA_024277315.1 archaeon
ACGATAAACCACATATGAGTCTGAACTTTGATAACGCTGAGACTCCCGAAGAAGCTTTCTGGAGAAAGCTTCCGGAGGAAAAGATATTCGAATATGAGAGGTGGTTACTTGAAATGTAAAATGAATTCGGGATACTACACCCTGGAAGAACATAGGTAGTCTTATATATGATGGTTGCAATTCCCCCCCAAATTCAGGTGTTCGTATGAAGTCAATTGTGGATAAGGTTCTGAAGGAAACGAAGGAGAAAAGCGCCGAAGAGAAGGCTGCCGAGATGCTCTCCCCGGACGATGAAGAGCTAAAGAAGCTCGTGGAATCATTGCAGGTGAACATAAAGATCATAGGCTGCGGAGGCGGCGGTTCCAATACGATAAACAGACTTTTTAAGGAGGGAATAGTGGGTGCAGAGCTAATAGCCCTGAACACCGATGCCAAGCACCTCCTCACGATAAAGGCGCAGAAAAAGATACTCATAGGCAAGAAACTGACAAGAGGGCTCGGAGCAGGCGCCATACCCGAAATCGGAGAGAAGGCCGCCCAGGAAGCGGAGGATGAGATAAGAGAGACGATTCAGGGAGCGCACATAGTGTTCATAACAGCGGGAATGGGCGGAGGTACCGGAACCGGCTCTGCCTATTATGCCGCCAGAATAGCGAGAGAAGAAGGTGCTCTGGTGATGGCCATAGTCACGCTTCCTTTCAAGGCAGAGGGTATGCAGAGAATGGAAAATGCCAGAAAAGGCTTGGAAAAGCTGAAAAGGGTGTGTGATACCACAATAGTCATCCCAAATGACAGGCTCCTCGAACTTGTCCCGAGAATGCCTCTGGATGCGGCCTTCAAGGTTGCCGACGAGATACTCATGCAGTCCATAAAAGGTCTCACAGAAATTATCACTAAGCCCGGCCTGGTGAACCTGGACTACAACGATGTCAGAACGATAATGGAAGGAGCCGGAATGGCGATAATCGGCATAGGAGAATCCGACGCACCCTCGAACAGGGTCGAAGACGCCATGAACGAAGCTCTAACATCTCCTCTTCTCGGTGATGTCGACATAAGCGATGGAAGAGGAGCGCTAATAAGGGTCGTGGGCGGCCCGGACATGACCGTTTCAGAGGCGGAGAAGGCGGCGGCGATGGTAAGCGAGAAGATAAGCAGGAATGCGAGGATAATATGGGGCTGTTCCGTGGAACCGGAACTTGAAAGAACGATAAGGGTCCTTCTGGTTATAACGGGTGTAAGGTCCGCACACATCATGGGGGCCGATTCGGCTGTAGGAGGCGCAGAATCGGAGGAGATAGACTTCGTCAGATAAACCGTTTAACTCATTTTCCATATTTTTCCAGCAGGAATCTCTCCACATCGTCGAGAATATTTTCGTAGTCCTTTCCGTTGCTGGCGGCCCAGAGTATGAGTTTAACCTCGTTTTCCAGGTTGTAGTTCATAGAAAGAGCGCTCCTCATATCCTCCCCGGACACATCCCATTCTTCCTTCATTCTCTCGATGAGGTTCTCTTCAGAGTATTCCAGCACCGATTCGGAGGGGTAGTAGCCGAAAGGTATCTCCACTTCCTTGTAAGTAAATGCCGGGGATATAAAAACCCCGTCCGAACTAAGAAGACCCGCCCTTTTCCCGTTCTCTATCAGAACCTTGGCCCTTTCCGGGGAAAACCACCTTCTTTTCATCGAGATTGCCGAGAGCATCTGCTCTTCACTCATTCTTTCCAGGCCTTCGCCAAGGAATACGGCGGCGATAGCGGTCTTCAGCTCTTCAATAGAAGGTTCTTTCATCCTTGTCCTCCAGGGCCTCGACCCTGTCGAATTCCGAACTCAGAGCGCTCAGTTCCTCGGTTGTGAGAGAAGCCGGGTTTATAGGGACAAGGAGCGTCATATCCATCATCGACGAGACATCCGTGATCTTCTTCACCATCTTCATGGAATCATCGAAACCATGCTCCACTATGAGATATTCCAGGCCATCCAGAAGAATCACCGATGCCGGAAACTTCTGTGCAAATCTTTCCACGGTTTCGGCTATCTTGTCCACATATCTCGGACTTATAGTGTCCTTCCCGCCGGCATTCGATATCCAGATGCATTTGACCCTGCCTCTGAGGCCGTGCGCTCTTTTCAATTTCTCCGGGAATGTCGTACTCAGGCACAGTCCGACATCTCCTTCTTTGAGAAAGTCGGCAAACATGTTGTATGTGTTTTTAAGGTCGCTGTCCAGTAGGAGATGGTTATAACCGCGTTCGACTCTTTTTTGGAGGGTTCCGCACACAGGGCACTTGACTTTCAGCAGGTTCGCACCTTCTTTGATCTTTATCATGGAGCCGCATTTTATGCAGTGTATCCTCTCTTCCTCTTCTTCACCGTATATCATCGGCGGAGGAGCCGGCTTATATTCTTCCAGTTTCCTTGCAGGAGCCGGGACCGGTCTCGGGGCATGCGGCACGACCTTCTTTTTTTCCTCCTCGAAATACTCCTTGGGTATGGATTCTATCGCTTTTTCGTATGTGAATTTGCTCAGAGATGCCGAGATTATGACGAAGACAAGACCCATGCCGATCATTATCGGGCCGCTGAAGTATATGGGCCCTATGATCGGTATGAAGTAGAACACAAGCAGCAGTATCAGGAATATTCTTCCGGTCCACTGCAACCACTTTATCTTCTGAGCCTCCATCCGGTATCTTTTCGGATATGCATTTCTGTAGGTAAGATAGAAATGTGTCGGAAAGGCGACGCTCAGATAGCCGAATATAACGACAATTACGAACAGAATCTGCGGATTTTCCAGTATGTCGAAGTTGGAATGCATTATTGTCTCTTCGGGAGCCTGCCCGCTCTGAATCTCAATAGAATACGAAACGACCTCTCCGGCCGGCGTCCTGAGCATCCAGATACTTCCTTTCTGGACATTGGGGTACGAATAGCTTTCAAAGCCTATGTTTATTGTATAGTGATTGAGAACACCGTTTCCCCTGTATTCCACATTGTCAACCAGTTCGTATTCCCCACTCGAGATGTTGTACTGATATTTGGCGAGAGCTTCGAAAGGTGCCCTCAGAAGCACAGGATCCGAAAGCACGATCTC
>JAJRVK010000087.1 GCA_024277315.1 archaeon
CACATAGACACCGTGAGTGAGTATGGTGGCCTCGAAAAGATAAAGAGATATGTGAAAGAGCAGGGAGGAAGTTTAACTCAATTGCAACTGTCAGCCTTCCGGTGAGGATACCCCGCAGCTTGCTGCGGTTGGGAGCTTCATCTGTACGATGCTCGAGAAGGAATTTTTTTATCCTCATCCTCTTTACCCCCGTGAAAGCAAGAGACATCCTGAATGAAATAAAGTGGCGCTACTCTCCAGAGCTCGAAGGTGTCGAGATATGGTATCTGCACAGGGGAGCTCCCGGAGATACGAAAATCATCGGGGGAAATGAGGTCCTGAAGATAGGCAGGGATGCCATAGAGACAGGGAGCGCCACGATACCGTATCACAGGATAAGGAGGATAATCTTTAATGGCAATATCGTTTTCGACAGAGAGCATGAAAGAGATAGAGCTTCTGAAAAGGACGGTGCCTGAAAACGGGGCCATAGCATTCTCAGGAGGGCTGGACAGCTCGCTAATCGCATTTATTGCCATTCAGAAGGGAAGTCCGACCGGATATGTTGCAGGTCTCGAGGATTCCCATGATATTAAGTGGGCCGAAATAGCGGCGGAACTCATAGGCCTGCCTCTGAAAAAGATAATCGTGGACGAAGATGAGATAATAAAAGCATATCGTGAGGTTAAGAAGCTTTTGAACACTGACAACAGGGTGGTAATATCCTTCGAGCTTCCTCTTTATTTTGTTGCTAGGGAATGCGAGGAACGGATTATAATCACAGGCCAGGGTGCGGATGAACTCTTCGGCGGATACAGACGCTACGAGGAAATGGACAGGGAAACGCTTGAAAAGGAAATGAGCCGGGACATTCGTGAACTGATTAAAGAGGGCATAAACAGGGACAGAAAAATAGCGGAGCGCTTCGGAAAGAAATTGATAACACCGTATCTGAATCGGGATTTCGTCAGCCTCGTAGTAGAAAAAAGTGCCGTGGAAAGGAAGGGCCCAGGAAGAAAGGATATGCTCAGGAAGATGGCGAAAGAGGCAGGCTTACCCGAGGAACTCCGTACAAAGGAAAAGAAGGCTGCACAGTACGGGAGCGGGATAATGAAGGTGCTGAAGAAAAAGCTTTGATTACAGCAGACAGTCCATAGCCCATTCCTTCCTTATCCCGAGCACGGTTTCAAACTCCCTGACCGTCAGTATCGGCCTGTCATAGTTCATGTAGTCGTCCAGAGCTATGCGCGGGCATGCCGTTGAAACATATGCATCATAGCCTGAGCCGAGAAGAGCATCCGGGGATATTCTGTCCATAACAAGTATGTCTGCATTCTTTCCCTTTTCCTCTGCTTTATTCTTCAGTTCAAGTGCAATGTCCCTGCGCTCCTGCCCGGGTTTAATGCTCACAAGTATGGCAAAGCTCTCTCCATCCATGGCCTTTGCAATCAAACCGTACCTTACTCTGAGGAATCTGTCGCCCTTCTCTATCACCTCATGCCTTCCTGTGTGCGGATCAAGCGCCAGTACCTTTTTTCCCGTTACCATGGCAACTCCCAGAGGATGGAATCTCCCTGTCCCTATGTAGAGATACATGTTCACCTTTGATTTCACCATGAGCGCAGGCGAGAAGTTACATCCAAGGACCTGACCCGAATACTTCACCCTGCCGGTGGGACTTCCGAGGAGCGCCTCTATACCTTTATCTTTCAGAAAGCGCTGAACCTCATGGAGCTTATGGACATGCTGCACCGTGCTGAGCAGGCCGACAGGGGCCTCTATCTCGTTAAGAGCCTCATCCACAGGTCCTGTAAGGTCTATATCGTCCCTCAATTCGTGGAAGTAAACAGGATAATTCAGCTTCAGGTTCGGCATCTCGGCATGTCCGATGTGTATCAGGGCATCGCACCCAGCAATCCTTGGGTCAAAGGTGTCGCAGGCTCCGAAGTTCCCTCCCATCCATATCTTCGCCTCGATGCCGTTCCTCTCGAATTCACCGGCTATCTCCCTCACCTTAGGTATCAGAGCATCTGGCACCTGAATGAGCACCCTGTATCCTCCATCGGATGCCCATTTCACCGCATCAGAGAGATTTAAGCGCATCTGAAAGCACCTCCGTGAACTGCTCTATAACTTCCTTCGTGACATAGGGCATCACCACGATCCTTATGGCCCTAGGTCTCCGTATTACGGATATCTTCCATCCCTTTCTGTCCATCTCAGCCCTTATGCGCTCCGCATCATCGGTCCTGAAAGCAACCACATTCGTCACAGGCTCGATTACGGGTTCGAATCCCACCGCCCACATTTTTTCAACCAGATATCGGGTGTTATCCATGCACCTCCTCACGATGTCCCTGTATCCCTCACGACCCATGCTTTTAATGGCCGCATAGGCTCCGGCTACCGCGCCGCTGGGTCTTGTTCCTGCGAGCCCTATGTTCCTCTCCGTTGTGAGATATGGGGATTCCACGGATATCGGACCCACATATTCCCTGTTCCTCAGAAGCAGAATTCCTGATGGCACCGTGGCCATACCCATCTTGTGGAGGTCTAAGGACATTGAATCCACGCCTTCGACCCTGAAATCCCAGTTGCCTCTCCATATGCCCAGTTCTTCCAGGAATGGCAGGACCATCCCGCCGAAGGCCGCATCCACATGCAGGAAAATATCTCCTGCAATTCCAGATATCTCATCTATCGGGTCCACCGTGCCGAGCTCCGTGCTTCCTGCCACGCCCATAACAGCCGCCACATCCTCCTCGATCCTGCTTTCAAGTGCGTCCGCATCCATCCGGTATCCGTCGTCAAGGGGAACGTCCACAAGCTCCATTCCAAGCAGGTCGGCTGCCTTTTTCATGGAAAAGTGAGCGCTCTCCGGCGCAAGTATCTTTTTCTTTCCGCTCAGGTTTCTGGCAATCCACATTGCCGTTATATTCGCCTCCGTGCCCCCTCCAACGAACTGCCCCCAGCCGTTCCTGAGATGCACAAGCTCCGAGATATCGGATATGAGTTCGTCTTCGAGCATGGCCGTTCCCGGATACAATCCACGATTTCCGAGATTCGCCTCGGAGAAAAGAGCATGGTATTTCACGGCCAGCTCCTCAGGTTTGGAACACATGGAACCCAGAACATGCCCGTCCTCGAAGTGAAAATCTTTCTCATATGCTTCCCGGAGCCTGCGCTCCACTTCTTCCGATGGCATTGGCCTTTCGTTCACAGTTGGAAATCGGCGGGGTAAATAAGGGTTTTCAGGAAATGAGAGGGAGCATGGTATATATCATTATCACAAGCCCGATTATGGAAGGTATGAATCCATAGAGTGCGACAAGCACCTTTTTTGGAAAGTTCTCCGGTGTCATCTCCATCTCAGCGGATTTCTTCATGGAGAATATCGCAGGTATCATCAGAACGATGTAGAGTATTCCTGTTGCGAACATGGCCGAGGCGAGTCCCGGATCAATATCCTCTATGCCTGTGGCATCCTTTTCCATGAGCCCTCCGAATATCATTAGCATTATCGTTATGAGATACATATATATCAGCATCGTTTCGGGGAGTGCCACGAACACTATGTATTTTCCAAAGTTTTCCCGGGGATTTTTGAGCCCGTTCTTCTCGCCGTATTCCTTGAGCATCTCATTTCTTTTCTGCATATCCTTTTCTTCTCTGATATAGTCGGGCATGGGTGGCTGGTAGGAGAGTTCCCTCGCGGCCTTCACGGAATAGGGTATCCTTGAGAGGTCGCCCACGAAGACGGTGGCTCCCAGAAGCATTATGAACCTGGCGACAAGCCCGGAGGCATTTGGAAGTGCATCATAGGTGGCAGACACCATGAGGAGGACGGATGTAATGAGCACATACACCACACCCGGTGAACCCAGCATTATGAAAATCATCGTCATGGGCTCTCCCCTTTTCGGCTCGTATTTCTTCGAAAGCCCAAAATCCTCCTCTATCCTCCTTTTCTCCTCCTTATATGCCCTGAAGACCGCCATGGCATAGTATCCGAAGCCCGAGAGGGCAATAACCAGGCCAAGCACAGGGTATATGAGTATGTTCTGGGGCATGATTTGGGATTGAAAAGATATATAAATTATTTATGGATTTTCACCACTCCACCGTCCAGAGACAGTCCGCAGTAACATATATCCAGTATCCTTTCCAGGGCTCCATATTGTCTGTGTCTGCCAAGGTGATTATTTGCCCTGTCCTATTATCATATGCCTGCACATAGGCGTAAGAAATTCCCTGCAGTGCCTCGGCCACCGTCCTTGTGTTGTTGTTACTGGGATAGCCCACGAGATTCCAGCCTTTTGGTAGCCACATAGTGGTGCTCCCTATGTCTCTGGAAGGTCCACATAAGGTGCTGTTGGAGGTGACATGCACCCATATTCCCATCGTATTGTCTACAGGTGGAAATCCGAGGTTATACACGGCATTTCTGTTTTTGCTGTATGTGTGCCATTCTCCATCCATGTATATCATCGCCCTATCCCATGATGTTCCCCCAAGCGAGCTTTCTATACCCACAAGGTCTCTCTGCCATGGAACAGATATCAAATTCCAGCCAATATCCAGAGCTATACTCATGCCCATGATGGGATAATTATCCGTATTTGAACCGCCGCTTATATTGTAAGGATTATCTCCGAAACCATCGCTTCCCGGTATGTCCTGCCCCGCCCCGCTGTATATGTCTGTGCCACTGTAATCGCTCCAGTAATTTCCACCTCTGGGATATGTCAGGTTCCAGTAATTCGTTCCGTTGTCATAGGCCTGTATGCCGTTGTTTATGAAGTCATTGGCGTATATGCGGCTGAAGTTGGCGTTGTTCAGATATATCCCGTACTGTGCATTTCCCTGTATTGTGTTGTTGTGAAGGGAATTGGAATCCGATGAATCGAATCGTATCCCGTATTCGGAATTCTCGGTGATGCTGTTGTTATGGATATCGTTGTCGAACGAGCCGCTAACGAGAGTTATCCCCTCTATGGTGTTGGAGTACACGCTGTTGTTGAAAATCCGGGTGTTTGCTGATGTCTGAAGATATATTCCGTATCTATTGCCATAAATCGTATTGTATGATATGTCCGTATCGGAGGATGACAGGAGCCATATGCCGCAATCGTAGTTTGAATACATTTCGTTTCCATCAACAATATTATGTGCAGAATTATAGAACTTTACTCCAGAATATGCTGTACTCCCCGATAAAAAATTGCCTGTGATATTTATGTAACTTGAATCGGTGATGCTTATTCCTTCCATATAGTTATCTGACAAAGTATTCCACATAATTTCTGTCCTGTCTGAATTACTTTCTATCCAGATGCCTTCATCCATATTTCCTTCTATATAATTTGAGAAAATAATGGTATCGTAAGAATACCAATACAGATGTATTCCTGCTCCGTTAACTGAATTCATGACAGTATTGTATTCGACAGTGGTGTTGCTACACACAAATATGTGGATCGAATCAAAAAAACTGTTGTTTATGAAATTGTCTGAAATCCGATTGTTGTCTGAATAGTCATAGAGATAGATACCCATCTGGCTGGAATCCAGTATGTCATTGAGCTCTATTGTATTGTTCATGCAATAACTCTGCATATAAATGCCATAATCGCTGCCTGAGATGGTGCTATTTTTTATCATGTTGTAGCTGGAATAGGAATAAAGACGAATTCCGTTCCCTCCCCCACCAGAAATACTGTTGTTCAGTAAAGTATTGTTTGAAGCACCCCAGAGATAAATGCCGTGGTAACCCGTGGAACTTATGTTGTTATCATATATTTTATTATTTGAAGAATAGTATAGTGTTATACCATAGTAGTCGTTGAATATGGTATTATTTACTATGCTGTTTTGAGAAGAACTCTCCAGATATATCCCTTCATCGTCTGGATTGTCCCGCAATATGTTGTTTTCCACTATTCCGTTCTGGACATTGTATAATGTTATTCCTGAGCCACGAGAATATGGGGCACTGTATTGATAGCTTGTATTATATACTTCACATCCCCGGATTATGAAATATGCAGTAGTATTGCCGATATATATGGCATTTCCAGCACCTTCCGCATCTATATCGTAGTTTTCGATTATATAGGGGTTTAATTGAGTTCCGTTTCCACTCCATCCCTCAGCAGTCGCCTGCGACATGAAATCGGAATTGTTGTTTATCCTTATGGGTGAGCGAGATATTCTGTTCACTCTTATGTCTGTTGTACCGGAAAAAACTTCCATCTCGTCCCTTTCATCACCAATTGTAATCGTGACAATTCCCCCCATTAAAAGGAAGATTGCCGCCAAGATGCTAAATACTTTTTCCAATTGATCACCTCGGTATTACAACATGGCCAATAATAGAAACATTACTTATAAACCTTTTTAATTAGCATATGCATAGAAATAAAGAGGTTGGAGTTTACCAAGACACGGTCCACACACACTCTTCCGTCACATATATCCAGTAGGCTCTGCCGGCAATCATGTAATCCGTGGAGGAGAGCGCATACAGATTCCCCAGGGCATCTGCGGTCTCCAGATAGAGCCACGGGACGGAGGAG
>JAJRVK010000088.1 GCA_024277315.1 archaeon
GCACTTTGAGATTTCCGACGATGATGTCTTCTATTTCATGACTCACAGCATGACTCTTCCGGTAGAGGCGAGGATTTCCACCGATTCGGGCATGAACTTCAGGTATTCCACGGAATATCGGTGGGGAGCGCCCTTCGACAACCTGGTGATAGGAAATCTCCAGAGTTTCCTGAATAGTGCATATGTGGAATACTCCTTCACGAACAACTACTCGAGAGAACTGGATATTTCTCTCACGATAATGGCGTATGATTCTCTGGGGAATGCGGTGGGTTTCTCGGACGATCGATACACGGTCCCAGTCGGATCGCACATATCGAGGAGCGCATCGGTGTCCGTTAGCGCATATCCGAGCTATGTTATCGTACGGGTCACCGAGAACATCTCCGGCTGGACATACGAGATAAGGAGGGATGCATGATGGGCAAGCTGGGTAAAGCGATAGCGGTAGGGACGCTTTACTTCATATTCATAGTATTTCTTCCCCTGTTATTCGTTTCCATGGTGTCTTTCTACATCGCAAAAAACGGTGGAGACCCTTCCAGATACTTCGACAACACATCACTTTATATCCTGATCTTCGGTATGGGCACCACCATATTCGCCTCCTTGGGTGCGTATTATGAAAAAGGGAACGCAAAAAGACTTGCACTCACTCTGACATCCTCCGTTCTGCTGGCTCTCTGGGGATATTTTTTCATAGGAAGCATGAACATATATTACGAAGGAGACACCTATGCCTATGAGGTCTTGGTGCCGGGCATCGCGCTCATCCTTGCAATATCTCTTTCTTTCAAGGCCATTTACAGGATAGTCGAATATCTTGTGTACCGTAAAGAGCATCTCGGAGGACGTGTGGTTTCGGAGCCGGAGGAAATGCCGGTCCGGAGGAATGGATACGAAAGAGAATATCCCGCTACCTCCGAGGAGGAACAGTACATGGAGGGGGACGATCTCTACTTCTGAGCCGTTCGCTTCGGCAATAGATTGAAATACTGAAGTTATTTCCCACATTCAGTGATAGCCACCACCATACTTCTGCTCATTGCGATTGCTACCGCACTGTACATGGCATGGACAATAGGAGCCAACGATGTAGCCAATTCCATGGCAACTGCCGTTGGTGGGAGAGCTATCACACTCAAACAGGCCGTGATAATAGCCGGGATTCTTGAGATGGCCGGTGCGGTTCTACTCGGAGAACATGTTACCAAGACCGTGGGAAAGGGCATAGTTGAGCTGGAGCAGTTCGGGGATTACAGAATAGTCATAATAGGTATGCTGGCTTCACTTCTGGCAGCAGCCATAGGTGTCACACTTTCCACATGGAAAGAGCTGCCGGTATCCACATCCCACTTCATAGTCGGTGCGGTAATGGGCTTCGGGCTGATAGCCGGAGGAACGGCGGCGATAGACTGGGTGAAGATGGGTTTGATTGCGTCGAGCTGGCTGGTGTCTCCTATAGCCGGTATGATAATCGCCTATCTCGTTTTCAAGATAATCGCCAAGTTCGTCCTCGCTAGTGACGAGCCGATAAAGAGCGCGGTTAGAGGTAGTCCCATATATGTGGGTGCGACTTTCTTCGTCATAGCTCTTTCTCTCAATCTCAAGACGAGTTTCGGAAAGAAACTGGGAATAAGCGACAACATACCGCTTGTGATACTCATAGCGGGCATGGTCGGCATAGTTACCGGCCTCGTGGGATATTTCCTGATATCCCGTGCCGTTGAGAGATGGGGGCAGGAGGATGACAAATACAAGAGGGTAGAGAGGATATTCCGGAGCCTTCAGATAATGACCTCGTGCTATGTTGCCTTTGCCCACGGGGCAAATGATGTTGCCAACGCCATAGGCCCTCTCGGAACAGTGTTCCTCACCGTGCAAGAAGGGGCTATACCGACTGGTGCCAGCATACCGTGGTATCTTCTCGCGCTCGGAGGAATCGGCATAAGCGTAGGTGTGTTCACATGGGGATACAGGGTCATAAAGACGGTCGGATTCAAGATAACCGAGCTGACCAATACAAGGGGCTATTCGATAGATTTCGCCGTTGCCACCACGGTACTGGGATTCTCCAAGCTCGGCATGCCCATCTCGACGACACATACTGTCGTCGGCGCTGTCGTGGGTGTCGGACTCGCCAGAGGTCTGGCAGCGATAGATCTGAGAGTGCTGAGAAACATAGTGATATCATGGCTGATAACCATCCCTCTTGCCATAGCTCTTTCGATTTCTTTATATATAGGATTGAGTCATTTGTTACTGTGAGATGATAGCATGAAGTACAGAGCACCTGTTGGAAAGACCCTGAGAAGGTCCCCGTTCGACGGACTGATAGAGCATGCCAGTAAGGTAAAGGAGTGCGTGAAAGCACTGGATGAGGCGCTCACGGCATTCGAGAAGGGAGATATGGAAAGATTCAGGGAGAAGAAGAAGAGGGTGGAGGAACTCGAGAACGAGGCGGATAGAATAAAAAGCAACATAAGAAACCATCTTCCCAAGGGAATATGGATGCCTGTGGATAAGAGCTTCTTTCTCATGACCCTTACCGAGGAGGACAGCATACTCGATTATGCGGAAGATGCGGTAATATGGATAGATATGCGTGGAAAACCGCTTCCACCGGAACTGGCCGAGGACTTTTCGAGACTTCAGAGGATCGTTGTTAAGACCGTCGAAGAATTCGAAAAAGCCGTGAACAACATACCCCATGTCCTGGAGAGCTCGTTTTCCGAGAAGGAGAGGGGCGAAACCAAACAATACATCTATAATGTCCATAGATTGGAGCATGAATCCGACATAGCGGAGAGGGAGATAACAAAGAAGATATTCTCTCTGGAAGACCATCTGGATCCCGTCACAATCTGGCATCTGACCAAACTCGTCAGCATACTAGGCGACATAGCGAACCATGCGGAGAACGCATCGGACAGAATACGGGCAATGATAGCGAAGTGATATGTACGACATACCGACCATACTCACCGCACGGGAAATCCTGGACAAGGCATTCAAAAAAGCCGAGAAGATAGGCTATAAAGGCAGAAAAGAGGATACCATAGACCGAATAAACAGCTTTTCGGATACCGTTTCCCACACACTGCGTAGATATGTGAAGAGATTTCCTTCTATTGAGCGGCTCAGTCCGTTTTACAGGGAAATACTGGAGATAAATGTTGGCAGGGATGCTCTCAAGAAATCGCTTGCCAACCTACATTGGGCCTCCGAAAAGGCCGTGTCCATCGCAAGGGAGGAAAAGAGAAAGATAGATGACAAGAACCATTCCTTTATCAGAAAAAAGGTCTACGGAAGAATATCCTCTGTCGTAAAAAAGGCGGATAAAGACCTGAAAATCCTCGCAGAGGCCAGGGAGATATTGAGAAATCTGCCTGAAATGAGAATCGATGCCGTGGATGTGGTAATGGCAGGATATCCCAATGTGGGCAAATCCTCCATAATAAGAGCTCTCTCCACGGCGGAGCCTGAGATTGCCTCCTACCCTTTCACGACCAAGAAGATAATCGTGGGCCACAGTATCGAAGGAGAAGATGTCTTCCAGTTCATAGATACCCCGGGCATTCTTGACAGAGAACCAGAGAGGAGAAACGACATAGAAAAAGAGGCGATGGCGGCCCTGAGCTATGCGGCCGATATCCTGGTCTTCGTTATTGATCCCAGTGAGACATGCGGATATTCGTTGGAAAAACAGGAGATGCTGATGAAAAAGATAGCGAAAGAATTCACGGTGCCGATTATTGTCGTGGAGACGAAGGCAGACATATTGAAAAGAAAAACAGAGAATTTAAAGGTTTCAGCCATTACAGGCGAGGGTATGGACGCCCTTATGGATCATATCAGAGAGATTTCAGATACTCTTCGTACTCCTTCGGACTCATGAACCCCTTCGGTTCCTCGCTCATCTCGATCTTAACAATCCATCCCTTTCCATAGGGGTCTTTGTTTATTAGCTCCGGCTCTTCTTCGAGGTCCTTGTTCACGCCCACAACCTTCCCGGAAACCGGCGAAAACACATCCGATGCGTTTTTCACGGATTCCACCGTACACAGCACATCTCCGGCCTCTATCAGGATGCCCTTGTTCGGCAGTTCAACATAGACTATGTCTGTCATCTCCTTCTGGGCGTAATCCGTAATCCCGATGGTCGCTATGTTTCCCTTTATCTTGGCCCATTCATGATCCTTTGTATAAACTCTGTCTTCTGGATTCATGTTATCATGGACCAATGAATTGGAGTATAAATTATTTCTCTTTCCCGCCTTCCTCGATGGCGAGCCTCACGTTGGTAACCTCACACTCCCTGCCCTTTATTACCTCCACAGGGCTATTGCATTTCGGACATGCGAAAATCGGAAAGGCTATGTGATATTTCGGGTCGTCTTCCACATTGAGAGGTCCTTCATACCCGCAGCTCTCGCAGCTCACGGTGCTTTTCGAGATTTTTATGTTCAGTTCGGCACCGTTGAGCACGGTGTTTTCGCTCAGAACCTCGAAGGCAAATTTCAGCTGGTCCTCGGCAAGAAATGCCAGTTCTCCCACCGAAATCTCCACTTCCCGGACCTCGGTGAAGTCATAGTCCTTCAATTTCTCGAGGATTGCCTTTATGAGCTGGCTCATGACGGAGATCTCATGCATTTTTCATACCCATGAATTCGAAGTACTCGTCCCAGAGTTCGATTACCTTCTCCGCCTCGTCCTTGTCCATTATCTCTATGGCAAAACCGGCATGGACTATGACATAGTCCCCTACCTTAGCGGACACCAGAGATATGTTGGCATCCCTTATCACTCCGCCGTAGTCTATTTTAGCCTTATCGCCGCTGATTTCCAGGACCTTTCCGGGAACTGCTAGACACATCTAGACACCTATCCACGGGCATGATTTATAAGCTTTTGCCACCACATATGTGACAGAGGACTCTATGCCATCGGCTTTCATCTGGGTGTCCATGAAGTCCTGCATCTCCTTCATGGACATGAAAAGCGCTTCACACATCAGGTCATACTCTCCCAGGACGCGGTAAAGCGTTATAACACGCGGATGGTCTTTCAGGACCTCGGCAACCTTATCCACATCGTTTGGCCCGACCTTTATGTGAATGAATCCCTTTATGCTGTTCTCCAGAGCGGGACAGTTGATGAGGGCGGAAAAGCCGGTTATTATTCCCTTTCTTTCCAGTTCCTTTATCCTTCTGCGTATGGTGGCCTCGCTGACGCCTATCCTTTTGGCTATTTCAGCATTAGTTGCTCTGGCATTCTCCCTCAGAGCGCAGAGTATCTGCATATCCGTGTCATCGACAGGAAGAAGTGTGCGGTCCATGTTTTCCCATCGGAGGAACAGATCGCATCTGGCAGGTTTTTCGCTCATGTTCTCACTGTGCCGACATCTATGCTCGACGATATTTAAGATTTGCTATTACCGTCATCAAATTGTCATTAACCGAAAACTATATGTCCTTTTTCTGACATCACAGTGTATGAAACCGAAGATTCTCATGGGCATAGGAAACGAGATTGACGGGGATGATGGGGCCGGCCCTTATGCGGCCAGATATGCCGAGAGAATTAAACCCGAAGGATGGCACATCATAAATGCGGAAAATGTCCCGGAGAATTACACCTCGGTTGTCCGGAAACTGTCTCCAGAGCTGCTGGTCATTATCGATGCGGCAGACATGGGTCTGGAGCCGGGAGATCTGCGGATAATCCCCAAAGAGAGAATAAGTCTGCTGACTATAAGCACACATTCCATACCCCTTTCCGTCTTTATGGACTTTTTGGAGGAGAGCGCCGATAAGGTCGTTCTCGTCGGGATTCAGATAAATCCGGAAAATATCTATCTCGGAGCAGAGATGGGAGAATATATGAAAAAAGGGGCTGAAAAAGCTGTAGAAATGATATTCGGAAAAAAACTCCAAGAGATAAGAATATTGAGATGAGTGTGTAAAAATCGGAATACTTATTTATACTCCATCCCATTCTTCCAGCCCGTATGGAACTGGAAATAATCGCGGGTCTTTCAGTGCTGATTCTGGTTTACGGGCTTATAGCGTTTAACCTGATAAACAGGACGGTCGCAGCTCTTTTCGGTGCTCTTCTCATAGGAATCTTCGCATATCTTTTCAAGTTTGCGGGAGTGCCTCAGATCATCGGATTCATCGATTTCGAGACCATAGGTCTCCTGATGAGCATGATGATAATAGTCGGGATCCTGGGGAGGACGGGTTTCTTTCAGGTCATCGCATACAAAACCGCGAGATTCTCCGCAGGAAGCCCCTGGAAGATACTCATCACACTCACTCTGCTTACAGCCCTACTCTCCGCATTCCTCGACAATGTCACGACCATACTTCTGGTCCTACCCGTTACCCTGGAACTTGCAAGTGCATTCGAGGTAGATGTAAGACCCTATATTCTTTCGGAGATCTTCGCTTCGAACATAGGGGGCACGGCAACTCTGGTAGGCGACCCCCCGAACATAATGATAGGGAGCCATGCAGGGCTGGGTTTTACCGGTTTCATAATAAATCTGGCACCGATAGTCCTCATTGACTTGGGGATACTCATGCTCGTGATGATAATACTCTACGGTAAGAAACTCAAGAGAATACCGGCATATCCTCAGGAAAAGATGGATGAGATGGAGAAAAAATACAGAATAACAGACAGTTCTCTCTATCACAAGTCCATATTCATACTCGCCCTTACGATATCTCTGTTCATAATAGGAGAATTCTTCGGCGTTACGCCCATTGCCGCAGCCTTCACCGGTGCGACCCTCCTCCTGATACTGAGCCGTGAGGACATATGGGATGCTCTGGAACACGTGGAGTGGCCGACCCTTCTGTTCTTCGCAGGACTTTTCGTGGTGGTCGGAGGAGTGGAGAAGCTTGGGGTGCTCCACATGGTTGCCGACGGAGTCCTCGCCATTTCCCAGGGCAGTTTTATGATGGCCATAATAGCAATAGTGTGGGTCTCTGCCTTCACATCCGCGATAATCGACAACATACCTTTCACGGCAACCATGATTCCCGTGGTGTTCGCCATATCAGCGAATCTCAACATGCCCTCGGAACCCCTTTTCTGGGCTCTCTCTCTCGGTGCCTGCATGGGAGGCAATGCCACGATAATCGGGGCGTCCGCCAATGTCGTTGGCGTAAACATAGCTGAAAGGCACGGAATTCTCATAGATTTCAAAACATTCTTAAAGGATGGTGTTATAGTGACACTGGTAACCGTAAGCATGGCTACACTGTATCTTGTAGTGAGATACGTATGGTTAGCGGGGTGAAAAAATGTATCAGATATCGGATGTCCAGGAGCTTTACAGGGTCGTCTCCAGGGTCGTGATAGCGGCAGACAAGAGCCCGGTCATAATGAAAGGGGCCAGATATACGGCCAGGATGTTCCCTCAGGCAAAATATTATCTGATAAATATCGTTAATATAACGGACAGAGCCATAGTTCTCACGGGAGAATACGAGAGCACTCTTAGGAAAATGGGTGAGGAGTCCATAGAGACCATAAGGAAAATCCTCGAAAGTGAAGGTGTCACGAAAATCGAGCATCAGATACAGAAAGGAAAACCTTCGATAAAGATATTGAGGTATGCCAGAAATGTCAGTGCGAACCTGCTCGTTATGGCGACCCACTCGAAGATGGGCTCTCAGGCACTCGGACTCGGGGCCACCTCCAGAGCCATAATAGAAAAGACCAACATACCTCTCCTGTTATTCACCCCGTTTTCCAGGGAAAGGGAGCCGAAAGTCATCCTGAATCCGAGCAGCGGAAGCAAATACTCTTTCAAGGCCAGTATGCTTGCGGTAAGGTTGGCTCATGCTCTGGGTGCTGAGCTGATAACCCTGTATCTGGGCCATGAGGATGTAAACACGAAGTTCTGGTTCGTAAGAGATTACGCCCGCGAAATGAATGTGAATTACAGCATAGAGGTGGCGAAGGGGAATCCCGGCGAGGCCATAATAGAATATTCGAAAAAAGCTGATCTCATGGTTGCCAGCAGGGGAAGACCCGGACTGGGATACAAGTTCCGGTTCCTGACGAAGGAGCTTGCTCTGGGAAAGCTGGAAAGAGAGGTCCTTGGTATGGCCAGCATACCGATAATGCTCATACCGGACTGAATAAAATGAAAGAGCACTAACTCTCAGAATATGTGGATAAATCAGTATGAATAGTCAGAGCTATTATGACGGTTAATACCGTCCTTATTCCATTATTTTCATTTCCTTTTTTCATGTTCTTTCCTCCTTTTTGTTTTTTGATGGTTGATAAATAAAATACAGACCGTGATTGTGATTATTAAAGGAATAAATATCGAATCAAACTCAGGGACGGGTGTTGTAGCTATGAAAATCTCTGTTTTGGATTCATTTATAGTGCTGTTACGTGGGTTATTGAGGAATGTTAAACCAGTATAATTCACTGTGAGATTGTATGGTGTATAGTAGATTTCAGAGCTTTCATTTTTCCAATATTCCCTTATGATTATCCATTTGACATAACCGTCTAAGTCTGTAGTAAAGTTTCTATCATATGTTCCATTCTCATTATCTCTTATTCTTACTTCTGCGGCAGGTATCGGCTGATGATTGGAATCCTCAACATAGACATGCAGATACCATCTGATGGTATAGTTCCCATAGCTGGATATCAGAATTTTGCTTCTGTTCAGGGAAACATTGGTTAAAACAGCGTAAGCGCCTGCGAGCTCCAGATCATTGGTGCTTATGCTCCGTACTGTGCAGTTCGTGAGATATATGTATCCTCCTGCGGATGTCAGAACGAAACCATGGCCTGAGTTTGCCAGTGTTACATTTATCATGGTTGGCCATGAATGATAGGAATAGAGGGCATCTTCCGTGCATCTCTGGATGATTGTATCCTTTATCAGAGGTCTGCAGCTATAGGTTATCTGTATTCCCACACCTCCCGGATTCCCCCGTCCGCTGTCAGTTATCACATTCCCCATTATGGTTGGGTTGCTCGGTTTTGTGTTGGTAGTTCCACCACCGGTAACCCATATGCCGTATGTATTACTCCATGTTATCCAGTTATTCTCTATGGTTCCATTTGACCAGTAGCCTGCATAAACACCGACATCATTCCACGTTATCGTGTTGTTGGATACGGTGGCATCCGAGCCATAGAGGACGATGCCATCATTGTTATAGGATATAAGGTTGTGGTCTATGGTAGCGTTATCAGTCAGAATGCACATACCGTACCATGCACCGTTGGGTGCAGGTGGATTCCACTGCCATGCGATATATCCGCCTCCGCAGTTGTGTATCTCGCTGTTTCTCATCTCGAAATTCGCCTGTTCTCTCACAAGAAATAGAAAATTGTATGATGGGTCCGAGGAATTCAGAACGGAAGCATCTGCTGTGGTCGTGTTGTCGTTATCTAAATCAAGAATTCTGAAAGTTGAGCCGTTGCGAATGTCTATTTTCCACTGTGCCGAAGCTGTGCAGTTCATTATCAGTGTTACATTCCTGAAAATCAGGGTTGCATTATCGGAAACCGTCAGATTTCCGCTCAAAATGATGGTCTCATTGGTTCTTACTGTATCGGTTGTTACATTCCAGTCCCCGTTTATATATATCTTGGGTTGAGGATAGGTTACGGACCTCGTACCCTCTCCCGAGAAATTCTCACCGTATGAATTTGCAGGAATCATAACCGTAACTGCGGAAAACATTAGCAAAAGCAGTATTGCACTCACACAGCATTTAACCCTTATCCTCATGTTCTCTTCCATCTATATGATTGTGAAATATAAACATTTCCTGAACTTGTTTATGGGATTATCTCTGTGGTATTGTTGACCTCAGGATATCTCAAATCCTTCATTGAAATTATATCTTCTTCCACTAGTTTATCAATCCTCGGTTTTATCTTCCTCATGAGGTCGATAAGATATTTGGTCGTCTCACATATAAGCTTAAAGCCTTCCTCGACCCATATCCTCTCTCTGTTCGCAAAGAGGCACCTTCCCCCGCATACCGAATAATATTCGCAGGACGGACACGGTTCGTGCGGAAATAGTGAATTTCGAAGTTCTCCGGGATGGTTTTTCCATATATTTCCGAGACGGTTCCACTCGAACTCCCCGCCTATCGGGCATGCGAGAATCTCCCCGTCGGTCGCTATAGCGAACGCATCCATTCCGGCACCGCAGGGAACCCCCTCCTTCTCCGGACCGAAGAGCCTTTTTATGATGCCCTGGAACGGCACTATTCCCGGAATCTCTCCGGTGCTATCAATTGATGCGATCCATTCTTTAGCCAGTTTTTGCAGACCCGGATAATAAGAATACCTTAACCACGCCCTGAAGTCTTTCCATGACCCTTCCGGATTCCATACGACATTCAGTTGCCAGTGAACATGATCGAAATATGGAATGTCCAGCAGATGCCTTACGTCTCTGTATATGTCGCTTTCCTGGCTTACCGCCATTCTTGCAATCAAATCGCCCGTAAAACCCCTACTCCTTATCAGCTCCGCATTCTTCAGAGCGCTCCGATATACGCCTTTTCCCCGGTAAAAGTCCGTTAGTTCTTCCGGACCGTCCAGAGATATGAGTATCACATCCATCTTCCTCAGAATCTCGGATTTGATAAGATGGAGGAAAACGCCGTTTGTCTGAAGAAAATAGTGTCTGGCCGGTATGTTTTCGATGATCGCCTCGAGGAAGTCCGTTCTGAGCAGAGGCTCCCCGCCGTAGAAGGCTATGTCCGCCTCAGGGTCGCTCTCTATGAATGCTTTCAGGTCCTCTAAGCTGTATCTTATCTCGTGAGGCATTACCTCCTCAGGTATGCTGCCTCCGCAGTACCGGCAGTTCAGGTTGCATACTGGCGTGGTGAATACGAACCAGAGCACGGGCTTAATAGCGGCGGTTTTTAATCTTTACCTCGCCTTGGTTATCCTGACATCGTCTATCAGGGCATAGGGAGCGAAGGTCCTTACGGTCTCACCCCACCAGTCAGCTGGAATCCTTTCCGAGCTAAGTTCCTTTATTCTGCCCAGGAGATGCAGCATGTTCTCGCTTATCCGTATTCCGCCCCATGCCTCAACCATTTCTCCGTCTTTTATATAAAATATCCCATCTCTGGGTATTGTCGAAAAGTCTCCGTTCCTCTTGTTCTGGTATCTGGTGTACCATGTGTTCGCTATGTAAACACCCTCTTCGATATCGGACAGGATGTCTTCCATCCCTCTTTTTCCAGGTTTTACGGATATCTGCCAGGCTGAGGGGAGCAGTGTACCCATGGGTAGCGAGGTTAGAGCGCCTCTGGTGTTTTTGGCATTACCTGTGCTCTCCACACCGTATTTCTTTGCGGTGGAATGTGTGTGCAGATAGGATTTCAGCACCCCTTTTTCGAGGACGCGTGTCTTTCTGGCGAGGGCTCCCTCATCATCGAAACTTCCCATATTGCCACCGGGAAGACGGGGGTCATCATCCACTGTAACGATTTCCGACGCCACCCTTTCACCCATTCTGTCGACAAAGAAACTGGTGCCAGAATCCACGGAAAATGCGGAGAGAGCGCTCCCGACCTCAGTCATTACCGAGCCGAAGCACAGAGGGTCGAAAAGCACTGTGAATCTACCTTCAGACCCTTCCCTGACGCTTCTGTTCCTCTCCGCAAGCATACCTGCCTTATCTCCGACGAACTTCGGTCCGAATCTTTCGATATCCGAGCTGTCGGCGATATGTGTGCTGCTCTGTCCGGGATTGCCCTCGTCGTTAAATGCCCTCACAGTGGTTATTAGATAGGATCTCTTCTCGCTCAGAGTGTTGTAATTCGTGGCTACGGTAACGGCATGTCTGGCAAGGAAAATCTCGCCGGACACGCGATCAACATCATGTTCCAGCGCGGAATCCATGGCAATCTTTCCCAGCCCGGAAAGTTCGTCGGCATCAACGGGTTCGAAATCGAGATTTTCAGGGGATGTCTTTCCGTCATAGAATCCGAGAAAATCCGGGTTTTTCGGGAGTTTTTTTGCGAATTCCACACCTTTTCTTATTTCCTCTTCCATATGTCCGGGGTTCCTTATCTCCATTCCCGTGGTACTCCCTTTGACCGCTATCAGAACGGATATGGACTTACCGATCCATCTATTGGATATGTCGAAGGCATTGTTCGAGAACCTCAACTGAAGGTCATCCCTTTCCACGATTTTGACGGAAACTTCATCCGCTCCGCTTTTGAGTGCCAGACTGACGATTTTTTCTGCATCCATGCTACCACCTCATATAAACATCTCGAAGCCTCATATGGGGCCCGCCGGTCCACACATCCACACCCTGCTCGGGGTCGCTTTTTCCGCATGTCGCTCCCATGAATTCCAGGTCCTTCGCTATGGCATCCACTGCGCTCCAGAAGGTTTTCGTGGTCAGCTCTATTATCGGCCTCCTTACGGGATGCTTTATCTCACCGTTTTCTATGAGATATGCCTCTCTTCCCGTGTATTTCTGATTGTACCGAACATCATCTATGTTCCATTCTGTAAAGGACTTCATGTAAATCCCATATTTAACATCCTCGAACAGCTCATCTATTTCGTAATCACCGGGTTCAACGAAGGTCGTGCTCATCCTAACTATTGGCTCTCTGTCCCAGGAACTGGCCCTGGCAGCGGCATTGCTTCCGGTATCCATGGCGGAAGCCGTTTCCCTGTTGTGGAGGAATTCATTGATTAAACCGTTTTTGTAGAGATATCTCCTCCTTGCGGGAACTCCTTCATCATCGTATCTGTAATGGCCGTAACTTCCCGGCACGGTGGGATCGTCCACGACATTAACGATATCGCTGCCTATCCTGGTACCTATCATATCGGGTTTTACAAAGGATTCTCCGGCAAGATATGCCTCTCTTCCGAGTATGCGGTCCGCCTCCGTCGGATGTCCGCAGGATTCGTGAGACGCTATCCCGGTAACCTCCGGTCCAACAATCAGGTCCATCTTTCCGTCTTTCAAAGTCTTTCCGTGTTCAATCGAGTCCGTGAGAATTCTCGCCATCTCTGCCACACGCTCCTCTGGCTTCCAAATTCCCCATCCCTCGTAACCTCCTGTCCATGCCAGCTGGCCGTATGCCTGCTCGCTTCCCTTATCGGTGGCCGCTATTATGAAGTATCGGTATTCTATGGTTGGAAGCAGTGAGGATATGTCGGTTCCTTCCGTTGTGAGAATATGCTTCTCTTTGAGAGAGTCACGCACGTACTGTATCCTGGCTACGACGGTTCCCATCTTTCCGAGAGTTCTGTCTATCTCATTCAGCCATTCTATCTTCTCACCATTATCCACATCTTTTATCCCTTTCCTCTGTTCAACAGTCCAGTAATCGCTGTATGTTTTCTCCTCCGACAGAGAGATGCTGGAAAGAGCGCTCGCTTTTTTCGCCATCTCCACGGCACTTCTAACAGCCTCCTTCACCATGTCCCAGTCCTCGGAATCCGTATATGCCGAGCCCATTCCTCCGTCTACCATGGCCCGTATGGCAATACCGGACTCGATGCCTTCCGTCGAACCCACAAGCACACCGTTCTTCATGAAATTGAAGCTGTATTCTGTCCGTTCCGCTCTCACTTCAAGATAATCAGCCATTTTTTCTCCGTATTCGAGAGCTTTTTCGGCAAGACCTTTCATGGAATCACTATGCATGCATAGCGATGCAAGTATTTAGAGGTTTCGGATGGTTTTTCCGCCACTTTTCTCGAAAACCCTAAAACGGGTCTCATATCCTCTGAAAGAGGTTTGCAATATAAATCAATAAAGACAACCTGGATGCTGACAACAAGGTTGCCTTAAGGTGACCTTTGGTTAAAGCTGTTCCGAACCTATGGCTCCGGCTATTCTTCCTTTTTCACCGCATTATATCCGAGATCAAAAGCCCTCATATTGGCATCTCTGAACTTCTCTGGCACCGTGAACTTCACCATTTCCTTCATTTTTTCGGCAGATATCGGGAGTATGTTCAAGGCGGATAGAGCACCGAGCATCACCACATTGGCGGCCTTCTCCGTTCCCGCCTCTCTTGCAAGGGAAAAGGCATCGAATGTGTATACGTGCGGCGTCACCTTCTTCATGTTCTCTATGAGCACATCGACTTCGGGATACTTTCCCTGCCCTATCGTGACAGTGAATGGGACCACGGGAGATATGTTCGTGACTATTTTCGTCTCTCCGTTCGCCTTATCAAGGGCTCTGTATGCTTCCACCGGCTCGAAGGAGAGTATGACATCCGCCTTTCCGTCTCCGATTATCGGGCTGTGGACATCGCCGATTCTCACGGAGGACTCGACCACGCCTCCGCGCTGTGCCATGCCGTGCACTTCGGACATGACTATGTTGAGACCCTCGGCTATGGCGGCGTTAGCAATTATCTTGGAGGCCGTGAGGATTCCTTGGCCACCGACACCAACGATCTGAATGTTGATCTTCATTTGCTCACCTCTATCGCCTTGACAGGGCATACATCGACACAGACACCGCAGCCCGTGCACTGTTTTTCGTCTATCACATCTAGCCCTTCTTCGGTTATGTATATCGCCGGGCATGCAAGGTGTTTGGAGCATATATGGCAGTGTATGCACTTATCCTGATTTATATGATATGTGTAGAATGTACCTTCCCGCTTTTTCTGTGCCGCCTCGAGGAGAGCGCAGGGATGCTTTGAAATTATGACCGCCACTCCGTCGTATTCGGCCGCCTCCCTGAAAGCCTTTTCCATCCCATCCAGATCGTATGAGTCTATGGTCCTTATCCATTCCACGCCGCAGCCTTTGACAACATTCTCTATGGATATCACGGGTGCTATGTCGCCCATTCCGTCTCTTCCCATCCCAGGGTTCGGCTGGTGTCCGGTCATGGCCGTTGTGCTGTTATCCAGTATCACATAGATGAGCTTCTTTCTGTTGTATATCGCATTGATCAGGGCGGGAATCCCAGAGTGGAAGAATGTGGAATCGCCGATGAAGGCCACGGGAAGCTGATCCGTAACCTCTGCGAATCCGCTGCTGCTGCCTATGCTCGAGCCCATACACAGAAGATAATCCGCAAGTTCGTAAGGCGGCTGAATCCCAAGGGTATAACAACCTATGTCCGTAGGATAGACAACCTTGTCCTGCTTTTTCATGAAGACCTTGCGCACCGCATAGTATGTCGCCCTGTGAGGACATCCCGGGCAGAGCGCGGGGGGTCTGTTAGGGAGTTTCATTTCTTCGTATTCCGGCTTTCTTTCCTCGTATTCCATGCCGAGCACGGAACACAGAGCCTTTCTTACGACATCCGGATTGTACTCATAGAGTCTCGGAAAGTGACCGGTGTACTTCCCGTATACGGGCAGTTCGGGCCTGTTCCTCTTTAAATAGACATATGCGTACTCTTCGAGATAGGGTTCAAGCTCTTCAACCACGATCAGCATATCTATGTCCTTTATGAAATCTTCAAAAAGCCCTGAGGGGAAAGGATGCGGGAATCCCAGCTTCAGGATTCTATAATCTATGGCGAGCTCTTCCACCTCTTCAATGAGGTAGTTGAATGCGGCCCCAGATGTCAGAAACCCTATCTTTCCGCTGCCGATTATCCTGTTGAACTCGGATTTGTCCGCCATTTCGACGGCCTTTTTCTCCTTTTCAAGCAGTATCTTATGCTGTTTTCTCGCCACAGCCGGGATTGTCACAAACCGGAAGGGGTCCTTGTCAAAGTATCCGTCTTTCTTAGGCTCTTTTCTGTCATCGAACTCCACAACACCCCTGACATGGCTTATTCTCGTTGTCGTCCTCAGGAGAACAGGTAGTTCGAGCTCCTCCGAGATATCGAAGGCCTTCTTCGTCATATCCTTAGCTTCCTGGGGATTGGACGGTTCAAGCATCGGCACTCCAGATATCTTCGAGTAAATCCTGTTGTCCTGCTCGTTCTGAGAGCTGTGCATGGATGGGTCATCGGCGGTTACGACCACGAGACCTGCCCTTACTCCCGTATAAACAGCGGTCATGAAGGCATCGGATGCCACGTTAAGCCCGACATGCTTCATCTGAGTCATCGACCTGATTCCCGATGATGCGGCCGCGGCAACGGTTTCCATTGCGACCTTCTCATTGACGGAGTATTCGAAGTGAATTCCGGCTTCCTTCGCTATTTTCGAAAGCGTATCACCTATTTCGGAAGAAGGCGTTCCCGGATAGGACGCCGACATGTACATGCCGGCTTCCAGAGCACCTCTTGCTATGGCCTCGTTCCCGAGAAGGACCATCTTCGTTCCCTTTTCTCCGTGGACGAACTTATTCATATATGCACCTCACAGTTCCCTGCTGAACTCTTCCTTTTTCAGCAGAATTTCCCATTCTCTGTCCGCATGCTCCTGTATCCTCTGGATCTCCTCTTCGGGCAGATATCTGAACCTTCCCTGGAGTTTCAAATACTCCTCTACCGGTATCTTCTTAGGTTTCTGAGTTATCCTGTATCTTCCGTTCTCGACCTCATAAAGAGGGAACATCCTGCTTGCGACGGCCTTTCTGGATATCTCCACACTTATCTCCGGAGGGTGCTTCCATCCTGTCGGGCAGGACGAAAAAATCTGTAGGAACTTGGAACCTTTTATGGACTTGGCTTTTTTCACCTTGGCTATCAGGTCTTCGGGATATGCTATGGTTGCCGTGGCCACATAAGGAATTCTGTGGGCCACCATTATCTCGGCCACGCTCTTTTTGAATTCCATCTTCCATTCGTGCTTCTTTCCCACGGGTGTGGTCGTTGTCCATGCACCGTACGGTGTGGAACCAGACCTCTGAATGCCCGTGTTCATATATGCCTCGTTGTCGTACATGACATAAATCGCATTGGTCTCTCTCTCGACCATTCCAGAGAGCGCCTGTATCCCTATGTCCGCCGTTCCGCCGTCACCTGCGAAACCGAGGACAGTTATCTCGTCCTCGAGACCCTTTGCTTTCAGTGCCGCTTCCATTCCGGAGAGCGCCGCACCAGTAACCTCGAAAGCGGTGTAGAGAAGGGGGGTCTTCAGCGTTGCCTGTGGCCATATGCCCGGAATGACCGCCCAGCAGCATGCCGGAATGCTCACGAGCGTTTTCTGACCCAGAGCTTTAAGGACGTATCTCATGGCTATCGTCGCACCGCAGCCCTGACACGCAACATGCCCCTGCATCATGTATTCTTCCCTTGGAACCGTTGTTTTCACCATTCACTCACCTCCTTTAAGATCTACCCACATCATCTCCCTGTCCAGTCCGTGGTCTTTCACTCTCAGTGCATTTCTGAAGGTGTCCTCGAGCATCTTCGGTGTCACATCTCTTCCGCCGATTCCTATGAGGTAGTTCTTTATCTTCGGTCTGGCATCCGTATTGTATATTGCGCCCTTCACCTCGCTGAACATGGCTCCACCGTATCCAAAGGTGAACGACCTGTCCATGACACCGATGACATCGACCCTCTTGGCGATATCCTGGAACTCTTCGTATGGGAACGGCCTGAAGACCCTTATCTTCAAGAGTCCTATCTTGTGTCCCTCGGAACGAAGCTTATCGATTACATCTCTGGCCGTGCTGACCATTGTTCCCGCGCCGACCATGACCACATCGGCATCCTCTGTCCTGTACTCCTCCACGAGTCCGTGATAATCCCTTCCGAAAATCTCGGCATATTCCTTCGTAACCTCTCTTATTCTCTTTCTGGCCGCTTCCTGGGCCCTCGCTATGATGTATCTGAACTCCATGTACCAGTCAGGCATGACCAGAGAGCCGAAGCCCTTGGGGTCATCCACATTCAGGTAGTCAGGCGGATTGTAGGGGGGCAGGAACTCATCCACAAGCTCCTGGTCCGGAATTTCCACCCTTTCCACGGTGTGCGAGAGAATGAAGGCATCTTCGATGGCCATGGCAGGAAGGAGAACATCCCTGCTTTCAGCCACCTTGTACGCCTGAATTATGGTGTCCAGAACCTCCTGGTTGCTCTCGACATAGAACTGCATCCATCCCGTATCTCTCTGAGATATCGTATCTGTATGGTCTGCCCATATGTTCCACGGCGGACCGATAGCTCTGTTAACCGCACCCATGACTATCGGTAAGCGGGCTCCGACAGCCCAGTGAAGCATCTCGTGCATGAGTGCTATGCCGTGGGATGAAGATGCCGTATATGTCCTGACACCTGTGTTCTCTGCTGCGATGCAGGCAGCCATTGCGCTGTGCTCACTCTCCACCTTGATGTACTGTGTGTCGAGCTGCCCGTTCGCTGCGAATTCCGCCAGCTCTTCAACTATGGTGGTCTGAGGTGTTATAGGGTAAGCGGCGACCACCTGGACTCTTGACAGCTTGACTCCCCAGGCATTCGCCTGATTTCCTGTGAGCGTGAGCCTCATTTCGATTCCTCCTCCACTATATCTATCGCATTAACAGGGCATTCGTGAGCGCATATTCCGCATCCCTTGCAGAAAAAATAATCTATTTCGGGAATCTCATCGAACCTTGCCCCTTCTTTTTTATTCGGAACTATCGAAATGGCAACATCCGGGCAGAATTTCCAGCATGTCATACAGCTTATGCACTTGTCGTAATCTATTATCGGTCTCACGGTCCTCCAGGTGCCCGTGTTGTTGAATGTCGATGGCACTTCCGTCAGGGTTGCATAGGGCAGGTCCTTCCATGTCCTAATCTCATAGGGTTTGTCTCTCATATTCAATCCTCCAGAATAAGCGTTTTCTCATAGGCCTCTTTTGCGGCCTTTGCATTCTCCTCCTTCTTCACGGGCGATTTTTCGAGAACACTCTCGACAAGCGTGTCTATCGATACAACATTGCTTATTTTCACAAGTGCCCCGAGTATGGCAGTATTGACTATCGGCGATGTCTTGCTTCCCAGTCTGTTCTCTATGGCAATATTCGTGGCATCAACAGTGGCTAGCTTCCCTTTTTTTATCTGGTCTCTGAAATCCTCCGGCTTTTTATGGGTATTGAGAAGGGCCCATCCGCCATCCTTCAATCCCTTTGCCACATCAACCAATTTTAGGAGGGAAACATCCAGAACGACGACATAATCGGGCTCGTATATCTGCGCCTTGTTCCTTATGGGCTTAACATCTATCTTCGTGAACGCTGTGACAGGCGCTCCCCTTCGTTCCACGCCGAAAAACGGGAAGGCCTGAACATCCTTGTCCTCTCTCGCAGCAGCGTCAGCCAGAATCTTGGAGGCTATTACCGCCCCCTGACCGCCTCTTCCGTGAAATCTTATCTCTATCATCTAATCACAGTCAGCCGAAAGGACGGGTGGTTAAAAAATCTTCCATCGAAAAGGGTTAAAAACCAATTTTGAGTATTCAAAGTTAAAAAATAAGATGAATGGTTTTCGATATCAATAAGCTGAATGATTATCTTTATATCCCACATACCTTAAACCCCTCCCATGCAGAATTATAACTTCCAGTCCGTCGAGAGCAAGTGGAGAGAGCGCTGGAACTCTGCCAAGCTCTACGAGGCCAAAAGAGATGATAGAAAGAAGTTCTTCATCATATTCGCATACCCCGGGGTCTCGGGATATCTGCATGTGGGGCACATGAGGGGCTATACATACACGGATGTGCTTGCGAGATACAAGAGGATGACTGACCACAATGTCTTCTTTCCGGTGGGAGCGCATGCCACAGGCAACATAGCCATAGCTCTGGCCGCAAAGGTGGAAAGGGGCGATGAGAAAACCATAGAATATCTCAGAGCCAACGGATGCCCCGAGGAGGAAATAGAGAGGCTCAAAGACCCTATTGAGGTCGTGCGCTTCTTTTCAAAGGTCTATGTGGAGGAATACTGGAAAAAATTCGGATTCCTTGCGGATTGGAGCGCATTCACCACCACCATAGACGAAGGATATCAGAGGTTCATAGAGTGGCAGTTCATAAGGCTCAAAGAGCTGGGCCTGCTCACGCAGAAGCCGTATTATGCGCCGATGTGCATAAGATGCGGTCCCGTGGCAGTGGACCCGTCTGAGACCGACATATCCAAGGGAGGGAACGCTGAGAAGCTGGAATACACCCTTCTGAAGTTCAGGATGGAAGGGATGGATGCATATCTCGTAGCAGCCACTCTCAGGGCTGAGACAGTCTTCGGTCAGACCAATTTCTGGGTGAATCCGGATGTTGAGTATGTCATTGCTGAAGCGGCCGGCGAAAAATGGATAATAAGCGAGCAGGCCGCCATGAAGCTGAAATATCAGGGAAGAGATGTTAAGGTGCTGGAAAAGATAAAAGGCTCCGAGCTCATAGGCAAGAAGGCCATAGCTCCC
>JAJRVK010000089.1 GCA_024277315.1 archaeon
AGTGACAGCGCTCTTTTTAGAATCCTTATCGGTACCGTCTGGGTCCTTCTTTTTCGCCTTCTTTTTCTGTGTCAAAAGCCGCACCTCATGAGGCCATCTTCCATAACCATTATGAACTTCATGTATTTATAGTTGACTGTAAGTGCATCTATCTGACATATGAGATATTCATAGGGAGAGGCTGGTCTATGCTCGAATACGGTTTTTGAAGTCGAGAGCGCTTAAAAATAGAAAATTTTAAGTAAAAGCCGCGTATGTTATACTGTGAAATCCTCCGAACCGGAGAAAACCGCCGGAATGCGCTCTTTCATCGGAAGCAAAAAAGGAATTGCGATCCTATCTGTCCTGGCTGTTGCCCTTATCGTGATGGGGACGCTTGTTCTGCTGATGTCCCGCAATCCCGAATACGAACCACTGCGGCTCACATGGAACGAATTCATCGGACATTACGATACAGACGGCGACGGATTCGTGGATGATTACACTCCGAACGGATTTCTCCCCGGTGAATCGGTAATAATAGAGGATGTGGCGCTTGACGTGGAATATGATGCTGATAGAGGATACAGCATAATATCATGCGAGAGTACCTTTGCCAGATCGGTTTTTGAGATCCCTATGATAGCATACGGAAACATGGAATCCTGGAAAGGAAGGGAATTCACCTATCGGATGACATTCTGGGAGTATGACCATTACAGTTCTCTGAGCGGTCACCGGATCGAGATTCTTCCGAAAGAGCTGGCCGAAATCATCGAGCCGGATGTCCGTGTAAGTTTCGCCGTTTACCGGGTATCCGAAGGAAAATGGAGCATTCAGGTGTTTCCGGACGAGGCTCTCAATCCGAAGATAATGAAGTATGCCCTCATCGATGTGAACGGTACAACGGTGTTCGGGTCGGCATTCCCCCAGATAAGCGGGGTCATGGATTCCAACGGGGTGCTTTGGGACGATGTGAACGATGACGGGGTTTTTGATGACGGAGACCGGATAGAGATAGACAACGAGAACATAGCTTCCGACCACATATTCAGTATAGTCTATGGTGCTTCCGGAAGCGCTCCTCTGCCATGACCGGCTATCATCAGTCCGGGTAATCTCGGGGTCTCAGCACTCATAGGGTTCATCACGGTTCAGCTGACCCTCTTGTCATCATCGACCCATTTCGGGGGATTCCTCAATCTGAGATAAACTTTATCCGGCAACGGTTCGGTTATCACATGGCCCTGAAACTCGAGCCTCTTTATCAAAAGTTCCGCCCGGGCATATGAGATTTTCAGGATTCTCGCCAGTTCTTCGAGGGTTATCGGATAGTTTTGGGCTATGGCATTTATCGCCCTTTTTTCCATGTCTTTCATAGCCTTTCCTTCGAAAGCCTCGCTATGTGCTCCACGGACCTTCTGTAATTCTCCATGGACACTTTGACATGGGATTCGACGAAGCTCCAGGCCCGGACAAAATCACCGTATTTCATCCGATAGCCCTTTCTCGGACCATGTTCGTCGGTTTTCCGCACATCTTCTTCTATAAGGCCCATATTCTTTAGTTTCTTTATGTATCTGTAAACCGTAGGTTTTGAGGTCTTTGCGACGGAGGATATCTCCTCTGCGGTCCACACCCTCTCGGGTCTTTTCAGAAAACATTCCCTGAATATCACGAAGCCCACGTTTTCCTCCCTGGCCTGTGAGATATACCCTATCTGCTCCAGAAACTTTCTCAGCGCCACATCCAGATCCATCTCCGCTTCAAGCGGCATATCTCCGACGACTCGGATTTCGAAGCTCATGATTGATGATTAAAGGAAGGTATTTAATGTTTGTCTAAAACGGTTAACTTGTCTCATTCACCCCTTCAAAAACTCCTCCAGATACGGTCTTATCGCAAGCAGGCTCTTCGAGTGTACCACATAGTCCGCCTTTTCTATTACTTCCTTTGCCTCCGGCTTCGGGTTGAAGGCTATTCCCAGAGCGCATTCCCTGAACATGGTGGCGTCTATGTCGCTGTCTCCGACAGCGGCGCAGTCCTTTTTTTCTATTCTCAACTCGTTCTTCAGCCTTTTCAGTATAGTGCTTTTGTCCTTCAGAACTACGCGGAGTATCCCATTGCCCGTGAGTCTCCCGTTTTCGTCGAACTCGAGGCCATTTGCAAAGATATGGTCGATTCCGAGTTCTTCTGCAATCCTGTGGGCCAGTATGTCTATGCCTCCGCTGATTATGGCCGTTTTCACATTCTGGGAGCGCAACCATTCTATTAACTCTCCCGTGCCTTCCCTTATCGGAACCTCTTTGAAAATCTCTTCCAGATGCTCTCTGGTGATGTTCTCTTTTTCCCGCATCCAGAGGGCTATGTCCCTCCTCATGAATTCAAGGTCATCGATTTCTCCTCTTATGTATGCCTCGAGGGATGCGTCGTTGTTCGTGCCGAAATGCTCGTGTACCCATACCCAGGAGCTGAAATATTCGGTGAGAACACCGTCCATGTCGAAGGCTATCAGTTTCACGACAGCGGATAAGAACTCTTATATATAGTGGCATGTTCGGACAGTGTGGAAAACGCAGAGATTTTTCTGATAGGCGTGGCGCATGTTTTGAGGATGAAAGGGGCCGTGAAAAACGAAATAATATCTCTGGCGCCCAGGGCCGTCTGCGTCGAACTGGACAGAGCGAGATTCTATGCCCTCACCCATCCTGAAGAGTCCTCGTATGCCAAACTCCCCTTTTATCTAAAGATGCTGGCCAGGCTTCAGAAGAGACTCGGTGAAAATTACGGAGTAAAGGCGGGTGAAGAGATGCTGACAGCCGTGGAAGCGGCCAAAGAACTCCACGCCCCCGTTTTCTTCGTGGATGATGACGCCTATCTGGCCGTGAGAAAGATGTTCAGGGAGATGTCTCTCAGAGAAAAACTGAGATTCTTTTCCGCCCTTGTACCTTTACCTTCTCTTAAAAGGAAGACGAGCCTGGAAAGGGAGATAAGGAGATACGAGGAGGATGAAAAGACCTATATGGAGCAGTTCTCCGAGTTTTTCCCCACCGCAAAGAGAATTCTCATAGACGAAAGGAACATCCACATGGCAGAGAGGATAATCGCGGTGTCTGAGAGATACGGGAGAACGGTTGCGGTCCTGGGGGACGCACACCTGAGCGGCATCTCCGCAATACTGATGGGCAGGGGAAAAGATGTCAGGAGCATACGCATGAAGGACCTCAGAAAATCGGAAAACATCACCATTTCAATAAAATATGGGATCGAATGATTTAAGCATAAACTTAAATACCAATTCTGTAATGATGGAGCATGGATTGGAGGCCGATGGCCGTGTTGGCTGCTGTGCTCCTTATTGCCGGGGCGACAGGATGCCTTTCTTCACCCGAACCACCCATATCAAAGATTCCGAAGGTTCTCATAGATTATATAGATGAGGAAAACATCTTTTCCATATACGTTCACGGGACCTCGGAGTGCAAATACAGAAATGTGAGGATTTACGTGGAGGATGCCCTCGTTTTCAATGAGAACTACACTTTTTATGGCGCTTACAGGACGAACGAGACCGAGTTCAACATAACGATAGAGGTCGTTTATCAGGAAGACCCCGCAAAAGAACCGACCCATTACTTCTATAATGCAAGTATACAGCTGATGCCTTACGAGGAGAGCTTTTTCGTGAGTGACATTCATGGAGAGAAAATCACGGATGTGGGAAAAGGACCGTATATAGCATTGATGGAGCGTGAATAAATGAAGGGAAAATATCTCTGGGTCGGGCTGGCGCTACTTATATTCATAGCAATCCTTTCCATAGGCTCTATGACCGGTTTCTTTCCCTTCATAAATCCATTCACCCAATTTTTCGTATTCGTATTCTTTCTTGTCATAATCGCCGTGCTGGCCATAATCGGGGCCGCATTTCTGGGAATGGTGGTCAGCCATAGATTGCTATCTTCCTATACCTTCACCCCGTTTGAAAAGGAGATGCTAAAAATGAAGAGAGACGTGGAGCAGATTAGGAAAGATATGGAGGAGATGAAGGCGAGCCTCGAAAAAATATCTGGGAAGAATCAATAAAATATCCTCGGTATGCTTAAATACGTTTTAGATAATGCACCACCATGGACTTTGTCGAACTGATAAAAGAGGTTCTAAATTTCCACGGCTTTGTCGTGGAGTCGGATACTCTGCCGATAAAAGCGAGAAAGGGGGGAGAGCAATATACGGTTATGCTCGTCGAAAATCCTCAGGAAAGGGCCATGGTTGAGCACATGGAGACGGAAGGAAAGCTTCTCGTTATCTCTCTGAGCGATTCAGTAAAACCGATCGGCGACGAATTCTGGGACCGGGGGATTTTTGAGGGCATGGTGGGAAGAACCATACTCTCCAGGATGGTCGGTGGTGAAGAAAGTTCCCGGGGAACAATAATCGGCTCTTTTGAGGACGCTTTCGTTGAACACAGGGAGCCTGTGGCAGCCCGTAGAGATATCGATGATTTCAGAGACGTGCTTCAGGATGCCTTTTCCAGCATCCAAGAACTACATCCTTACTACACCTATCATTTTGACATAGATGATCCGGAGTGCCCGGATTCTGGAATTCTGCTGGTGAGCGCTCTCGAAGGCGATGTTTTCAGGGCATTGAGAGGGATAAAGTGCGATGCCGGAACGCTGTCATCTCTGCCGAGAATCGAGCCGAAAATAACGGAGGCCGAAAGCCTCGGTCTGGCAGTGGATTTTATTATAGAAGAGCACACGAGAGAGGAGGATATCGTGAAAGAGGAAGGTACTGTTACCGTAGTCGAGAAAAAAATCGTGGGAATAGATAGAGACGAGGTCTCCGTCAGATTTCTGGGAATAATATATGTGCCGATTCTTCGGATTGAGGGAGCGGAGGGTGTATTGGAAGTCGATATGAGCGGAATTCTCAAAGAGAAAGGCCCTATTTGAGACATACCAATAATAATGTAAAACTTTATAAACTTCCTTTTTCTATGAGTTAATACCAATTGGTGAAAAAGATGGTAGAAACGGAGATTTCAAGCGTAGAGGAATGGATAAAGACCCAGGATTTCGAGACAACCGCAGACATAAAGGTTCCGGAACATCTGATAGACCAGGTCATAGGTCAGGAGAGGGCTGTCGAGATAGTGAAAAAGGCGGCAAGACAGAAAAGGCATGTGATGCTGATAGGAGATCCGGGAACAGGGAAGTCGATGCTTGCACAGTCAATGGTGGATTTTCTTCCGACGCAGAAACTGGAGGACATCCTGGTGTATCAAAATCCCGATGATCCCAACATGCCGAGAATAAGGACTGTTCCAGCGGGAAGGGGAAAGATAATAGTTGAAAAACACAAGAAAGAGGCTGCGGAGAGGAAGGCGCAGAGAGCGCAGACAATGAGCATGATGCTCATACTTCTCGTCGGTTTCTCCGTCATCATGTTTCTGATGTTCATGGAACCCATGGTCCTTCTGACAGGACTTCTTATAGCGGCCCTTCTGTTCATGGCCACCCGCTCATACCCAATGATGAACAGGGATGAGGAGGATGTCCCCAAGCTACTCGTTTCGCACGAACCCGGTGAAAAACCGCCTTTTGTTGATGCCACCGGAAGCCATGCGGGTGCGCTTCTCGGCGATGTGCGTCATGACCCGTTCCAGAGCGGCGGACTCGAGACGCCTGCGCATCAGAGAGTCGAAGCAGGAGCGATACACAAGGCTAACGGAGGAGTTCTTTTCATCGATGAGATAAACATGCTGCGGTTGGAATCGCAGCAGAGCCTTCTTACCGCACTCCAGGAGAAGAAGTTTCCGATATACGGCCAGAGCGAGCGCTCCGCCGGTGCCATGGTTAAAACCGAGCCTGTCCCCACTGATTTCGTTCTCGTCGCTGCGGGAAATCTAGATGCCATAGAGGGAATGCATCCGGCCCTGCGCTCCAGGATAAGAGGATACGGCTACGAGATATATATGAATGTAGTCATGGATGACACGGACGATAACAGGAAGAAGCTCATAAGGTTCGTTGCGCAGGAGGTTAAGAAGGACGGGAAAATCCCGCATTTTGCAAGAGAGGGTGTTGCCGAGATAATAAAAGAGGCGCAGAGAAGGTCGGGAAGGAGAGGGAAACTCACGCTAAGATTGAGAGAGCTGGGCGGTCTTGTCAGGGTCGCCGGTGATATAGCGAAGTCGAAAGGCGCGAAGTTTGTGAGCGCAGAGCATGTGAGACAGGCCAAAGAGATCGCGAGGTCCCTCGAACAGCAGATAGCCGAAAGATATCTCGAGATGAGGAAGGAGTACAATATATTCAGCAACAAGGGGAGTTCCGTGGGCATCGTCAACGGCCTGGCCGCCATCGGCGGCGAGTCGGGAGTTTCCGATTATTCGGGCATAGTCCTTCCGATAGTCGCCGAAGTCACGCCGGCACAGACAAAGTCGGGAGGCAGGATAATAGCTACTGGAAAGCTTGGAGAAATAGCGAAAGAGGCCGTGCAGAACGTCTCGGCCCTCATAAAGAAGTACACCGGGGAAGACATAAGCAATCATGATGTCCATATTCAGTTCATAGGAACATACGAGGGGGTGGAGGGCGACAGCGCTTCGATATCGGTTGCAACCGCTGTGATATCCGCACTAGAAGAAGTTCCCGTGGACCAGAGCGTCGCCATGACCGGCTCGCTGAGTGTTAGGGGACAGGTACTGCCTGTCGGTGCAGTATCCGCAAAGATAGAGGCTGCTATGGCGGCAGGATTGAAAAAGGTCATAATTCCGAGAGAGAACCTAAAGGACGTTCTTCTGGATGAGAGATATAAGGAAAAGATAGAGATAATTCCTGTGGACAATCTTAACGATGTGCTCAAGAATGCGCTCGTCGGCTCGAGAAAAGAATCCCTCCTCAAGAAACTCTCCGCAATAGTGCCGAAACCGGCCACGGAAAAGGAATCACCTCCGAAACCGATGCCGTCATGAAAGGCTTTTTAATCCGTTGCCGATGCGGGACGGATGAGCGGATTCGAGATCATAGAGCATACTGCGGATGTCGGCATAAGAGCATGGGGGGATAGCATAGACGAGGCATTTGAGAATGCAGCCGTCGGGATGTTTTCGATAATAGGAGATGTTTCCAGGGTCAAAAGCATCGGAGAACTGGAAGTCAGGGTGGAAAACGAGGAATTCGAGGGTCTGCTCGTGGACTGGCTCTCCGAACTCCTGTACACTTTCGATACGGATAAACTGTTTCTCGGCAAATTCGGGGTAAAAATCGAGAGAAACGGGGTTTTGAGGCTGACGGGAAGGGCATACGGAGAGAGATACGACCCCGAGAAACACGGAATGGGAACGGAGATAAAAGCGGTCACATACCACATGGTGGAAGTAAATCTCGAAAGAAATGAAATTAAAGTCCTCTTTGACATTTGAGGTGAAACATGAAAGACGAAATCGATGTGGCAAGGCTGATTTCTCTGGCAAAAAAGCCATTCCCGCCGATAGAGATGGATTTTTACGGTAAAATAAGGGTCAAAATCCGAGAACTGAACAGAATGATAGAGGAAGCGGAAAAAGATGGGGATGACGAAAAAAAGCAGGAACTCGGGAGAGAGAAAGAGAACATAATAAAATACGGATATAAGATATACAATAAGAGAATGAGGTCTCTGATGGTGCAGATATCGAAGAAACTTGCTGGTGGAAGCTCCGACCTATCCCAGTTTACGGAGGAAGAAAGGGAATTGTTCGAAGAAATCTGCGACAGGATAACGGAAAAAAGAAGCGAGATTCTGGAGGGTATGCGGGATATAGTCCATAAGAAGAAGTTCGAGGTGAAAAAAGAGACCGATGAAAAAGAAACAAAGGAAACTCCGGCAGAGCCGGAAAAAAGGGAGGGCGAGAAGGAACGGAAAAAATCGCTGATCCCGGTAAAAATGCTTTCGGACGAGGCCTTCGTCGGTCTGGATGGGCACTATTTCTATCCGAAAAAAGGAGATGTGCTCCATATTCCGAAAAAAATGGCAGATATCCTCGTCAAAGGAAAATATGCGGAAAGGATAGAGGTCCGATAGATATTATTTTCAGACACCGATCCATATCCCGCTGACGATTCTTTTCAGCGTGGCAACAGCGGATATGGCGGCCAGATAGCTCGTTCTCGGGTTGTCCGGAGAAGGTGTGTTTTCCACATAGCATTCCGAAATTCCGAAGTCCCCCGTTATCCTTACCCTGTGTACGTTCCTTTTTGCTTCCGGGTCCACTATTACCCTGACCGTCGTTTTATCGAAACCCAGTCCAGCCAGAGAAAGTGTGGCCGAGACATTGACATTCCTGGGGAATGCTTTGACGGCCTCCTTGGCGCTGCCTTCAAACACCACCGTTTTTTCATTCAGATTATCCAGATTTATATTATTTTTTACTATGTAATCAGAGTCCTTCAAACTATGTGGCGGTTTTACGGTTTCAAGCTCCACGGAGTCTATGTTCGCCACGGAAGCGGCATTGAGCACATCGATGCCGCATACTGCTCCGGAAGGTATGTAGATTTTTCCGCCTCTCTCCCTAGCCAGTGCGAACATCTCTTTTCTCAGCTTCTCATCTCCCAATGCACCGACACTCAATATCATGAAATCCTTTCCTCGCTTAAGAGTCTCCGAACCGAACTCGGCAACGGCATCTTGGGATGCGGCCTCGATAACCAGGTCGGTCTCATCCATCGATTCGAATGGGTTTTCTGAGATTTTTGACTTGGAAAAATCATTTACAATGCATTTAGCGTTCTCCTTTACAACATCGTACACATAGAATTCTTCGATCTCCTCCATCCTGTCCATGTTCTCTGCCAGAACCCTTCCCACACAGCCGCAGCCAATGAGAAACACCTTCAATGCATCACCTTTCCGGCATTTTCGGACATATTTATCGATTGGCGAGAACCGGTTCGGTAAATAAATCTTGTGCCAAAAACTGGGACCCTACTCCCGTGGAATGGGAAAAATGCCTAAACCTTTTAATACTGTTGTCCATGCTTTTTCATGGAAATCGGAGTCGTTGGAAAACCGAATGTTGGCAAATCGACATTTTTCACTGCGGCGACCACGGCTGATGCCCAGATTGCGAACTATCCTTTCACCACCATAGAGCCGAACAGAGGGGTCGCTTATGTCAGGTCGAAGTGTCCGCATGTCGAGTTTGGTAAAATGTGCAATCCCAGAAATTCCATATGCCGCAACGGCACCAGGTTCATACCCATGGAACTGATAGATGTTGCAGGTCTTGTCCCCGGAGCCCACGAAGGGAAAGGTCTCGGTAACAAATTTCTCGATGATCTGAGACAGGCGTCGGCACTCATCCATGTGATAGATGCCAGCGGCTCCACGGATGCCGAGGGAAACCCGGTTGACAGAGGCACGCACGATCCCGTGGAGGACATACGCTTTCTGGAAGACGAAATGGATTACTGGATAGCCGAAATACTGTCCTCGAACTGGCGAAGGATATCCAAGACAGCGGAGACAATGGGAAAGAAGCCCGAGACAATGCTGCACGAGAAGCTCACCGGTCTAGGAATATCGGAGGCACAGATACACCGTGCCATATCCAGGCTGGAACTTCCGGACAGACCCTCCGCATGGAGCGAGGAGGAGATTCTCACGGTAGCGAAGGCCGTGAGGAAGGTCAGCAAGCCAATGATAATCGCCGCCAACAAGGCGGATATGACTACCGAGGAGGACCTGAAAAGGCTGGCGGAAGTGAAGGATTACATCATCGTGCCCACATCCGCGGAGTACGAGCTCGCGCTCCGTAGGGCAGAAAAAGCCGGTCTTATAGAGTACGAATACGGAGCCTCGAAGTTCGGAATTCTCAAACCGGAAGCGCTCAACAGCGCTCAGAAAAAGGCCCTTGAAACGATAAAGGAATTCCTCGACAGATTCGGTTCAACAGGCGTCCAGAGGGTGATAGAGGAGGCAACATTCAATCTTCTGGACCTGATAACCGTTTATCCCGTTGAGGACGAAACACACTGGACCGACCGCAACGGCAATGTTCTTCCGGATGCGCACCTTCTTCCGAAAGGCAGCACGGCAAAGGACCTCGCTTACAAGGTGCACACCGACCTGGGAGATAACTTCATAAGGGCCATAGATGCCAGAACGGGAAGGGTGATAGGCCACGACCACGAACTCAAGGACGGAGATGTGATAAAGATAGTGGCGAGAGCATAGTATGGAAAAAAGCAGTAGAGACCTATTAAAGATGGCGACGAAGAAAAAGAAACAAGGAGACATAGAAAGCGCAATAGAACTTTTAACAAAAGCCCATGTTCAGGCTGAAAAAGAATGTAGAAATCTTCTTATTGAAGAAAAACTGAGACTTCCTATGTATCTTCAAGAAGCAGGAAATGCCACTGAAGCATGGGAAGAACTCAATAAAATAGAGAAAGAGATTTATTGGCCTGATAATTTGGAAAAGCAGACATTAGCTTGTTCTGAGTTTTCAATCATTTATGATAAGAAAAGGCTCTTTTTTCAAAGAGAAAAAAGATACAAGGATGCAGTTAAGATGGGGCTCATCTCTTATATTTTTTGGGCTCTTTCTAGATATTTACTATATATTTATTCGGGTCTAGACATTGATTTTAGGGATTTCAAAGAGTACACCTCTGATGAAAACATCGAAAAATACATGAAAAAACTTCTTAAAAAAGCCAAGAAAGAAGACGCTCTTCCAGAACTTTGCAGAATTGTTAAAAAATGGATTGGAAAGATGCCAAATATAGATTTTAATGCAGTAGGAAAGGAAATAGATGATTTGATGAAGGGTGATTGAATGTCTGAAGAATATCATATTCTACATCAACAAAATCCAGATTTGCCTAAAATCAAACTATTTCTCCTGTTTTTAAAAGGAGACAAGAGAATTCCCGATGGATTTCGATGGTCTATGTCCATAGAATCCAAAATTAAAGCAGTAGAAATCTTGTTTAAAGAAGTCAAAGCACAGACAGCTTCTTGCATTAAGGAATTTGAAGATGCCAAGAAAAAAAGATATAGCGAAGGCAATGAGCGTCTTTTATTAGCATTGAAATATGAGGTTTTTCTAAATTCAATATATTCTTTATGTGAAAATCTGAGCAGAGTTGTATCTTTCTTGTATCTTAAAGAAAATCTACCTCAGGACTTCAATAGGCAGAAAAAAAGATTTGGCGAAAATCCAGAAATCGATCCAACGTATTCTGAAATTCTAGATAATTTTACAAAATGGTATCCAGAAGTTCGCGCTCTAAGAGATGAATCCACACACTTTTTATCAGGATTTATCACAGTTTCTGGCTCCGAATATGGTTATTTTAACACACCGAAGAGCAAAAGAAAGGTACGCCCTCGGAGATATCCATACCGGACATCGAATCCCATATCGAACAAATTTATGATGGCCTTATGACTTTCTTATTGGAGTTTGGAAATCATTTCATTAATGTCCTTGATAGAGAGTCGCCTGTTGGATTACCTTGTATCTTCCTATCTTCTGGGCTCATGGGTGTAAAGCGCATTTCGCTTAAAGAGTATCTCGTTGGAGAAGCAGGTATTTGTGCCACTCCTGAGATGGACTGTCCTATTAAAAATTCATGTTCTGCGTATGCAAAATATTTGAAACTTCAATGAAGCTCCCAACCGCAGCAAGCTGCGGGGTATCCTCACCGGAAGGCTGACAGTTGCAATTGAGTTAAACTTCCTCCCTGCTCTTTCACATATCTCTTTATCTTTTCGAGGCCACCATACTCACT
>JAJRVK010000090.1 GCA_024277315.1 archaeon
AGATGGACAGGCATGCACCTGATAACCGTTGATGTCAAGATGGAAGAGGATGTGCTCAGAGCAAACAGGGAACTTGCCGAGAAAAATAGAAAAAAATTCGAAGAGCACGGTGTGAGGGCCTTCGATTTCATGGGCGCCATAGGTTCGGGTAAAACGGAGATAATAGAGAGGATGACAGACATCTTAAAGGAAAAAGGTGTGAGGGTGGGAGCGATAACCGGCGATGTCTCGGGAGATGACGATTACCGGAGGGTGAAGGCCCACGGAATTGAGGCCGTTAATGTCAATACCGGAAAGGAATGCCATCTGGACGCTCACAGGATACAGCATGCGATAGAGAAGCTGGACCTCGATTCCATAGATGTGCTTTTCATAGAGAATGTGGGCAACCTTGTATGTCCTGCGGATTTCCCTCTGGGGACCGAGAAAAGAATAGTTGTGATATCCGTAACCGAAGGGGATGACATGGTGAGAAAGCATCCTGTCATGTTCGGGCAGGCGGACATCATGGTGGTGAACAAGATAGATATTGCCCCATACATAGGCGTTGACCCGGATACAATAATATCGGACTACAGGAAGCTGAAGCCCCATGGAATTGCCATAAAGACCAATGCAAAGACCGGAGAAGGCATAGAAGAGCTCATGAAGGCCATGAACCTGTGATAGAATGAAACTCCTCATAAAAGGGGTTGTTCAAGGCGTAGGTTTTCGTCCCACCGTTGTAAGGGTCGCCCGCTCTCTCGGATTGAAGGGCTATGTCCAGAACAAGGGCTCACATGTGGAGGTGTATCTGGAGTCGGGAGAGGAAGAATTCATAAGAGAACTTCGGAACAATCTTCCGTCTCTGGCAAAGATAGAGGAGATTTTAAGGATAGACGAGCCCCCCTCTCACCGTTATGAGGGATTCATCATAATAAAAAGCGAGGACGGGCTGCGCAGTTCCATGATTCCCCCGGACACCGCAATCTGCGATTACTGCCTGAAAGAACTCTTCGACCCTAAGGATAGAAGATACCTCTTTCCTTTCATAAACTGCACCAACTGCGGTGCGAGATTCACCGCCATATACGCTCTCCCCTATGACAGAAAGAACACCAGCATGGCGGATTTTCCCATGTGCCGTGACTGCCTGAGAGAATACAACGATGAGATGGACAGGCGCTTCCACGCACAGACAACATCCTGCCACGAATGCGGGCCCGAATACACATTATATGATGAAAAAGGAAGGAAAATGAATGTCGAAGACCCGATAAAGGAATACGCCCGCCTCATGGATGCGGGAAAGATAGGGGTTATGAAGTCCTGGGGCGGTATACATATAACCGCAGTTCTGGATGAGATAGAGAGGCTAAGGGAATGGTACGGAAGGCCTGAAAAGCCATTCGCGATAATGGTCAGGGACATGGAAACAGCGAGAAGATATGCAATTATAGACAAATATGAAGAGGGCGCGCTCCTCTCTCCGCAGAGGCCCATAGTCCTCGTGAAAAAGGAAGAAGGAGTGCCGGAGGACATATCACCCGGTCTTCCCAACATAGGCATCTATATGCCCTATTCCGGCGCTCACCACATTCTTTTCCGTTATCTGAGGCACGATGCCCTGATAATGACCTCCGCCAACATACCCGGAGAGCCAATGATAACCGAGAATGAAAAGGCGTTCGATCTCGTAGCTGAGGCCTATCTCCTTCATAACAGGGCGATCGCCAACAGGGCAGATGACTCGCTTCTCAGGATTTACAGGGGAAAAAAGCAGTTCATACGCAGGTCCAGGGGTTTTGTGCCTGTCGCATTTCCAGTAGCTTACAGGGAGCAGTTCATCGGGGTCGGAGCCGAGATGAATCTCGCATTCACGGTCAGCAAGGACGGACACCTCTACGGATCGCAGTATATCGGAAACGTCAGCAGGCTCGGGAATTATGAATACATGGAGGAGATGATGGATAAGTTCCTGAGATGGCTCGACATAAGGGACATAAAGGCCGTTGGAATAGACCTTCATCCGAAATATGCCTCCAGAAAACTGGGAAAAAAGATTGCGGAGAGATTCGGAGCGGAAATGATGGAGATACAGCACCACTGGGCTCATGCGGCTGCGCTCGCAGGTGAGCACAAAAAGGACGAAATCATCGCCCTGAGTCTTGACGGGACAGGTTATGGCACGGATGGAAATTCGTGGGGAGGAGAGGTTATATACTCATACGGCACCGGATTCGAAAGACCTGGCCATCTTGAGGAAATACCGCTGATAGGCGGAGATAAGGCCGTGAGAGAGCCTTTAAGGCTTGTCTTCGCATGGTCCGAGAAGCTGGGGCTTGAGTCCGATATTTACGATGAAAGAACCTCGGAAATACTCCGAAAGTTGGCAGAAAATTCCATAAAGACCACGAGTTTCGGCCGCTTTCTGGATACCCTTTCGGCATATCTCGGCATATGCACATACAGAAGCTATGACGGAGAACCTGCGATGAAACTTGAGAGATACATAGAAGCAGGCAGGGACCTGGGCTTCCCAGCGGAGATCTCCGGAGATACGGCTCTTTTGTCTCCCATATTCGAAGAGGTGTTCTCCGTAAAGGCGGAAAAAGAGCGAAAGAAGGCGGATATAGCACATTCTGCAGTCAAAGCGGCGTTAAAGGGTCTTGTTGAGATAGCAACGGAAGAGGCGGAGAAAAGAGGTATGCGCTCCGTGGGGATCACCGGCGGGGTATCATACAACGGTGCGATCCTTGCAATTACGGAAAAAGAGCTGAAAAACAGGGACTTTGAGATGCTTGTGCACGATTTCATACCGAACGGGGACGGAGGGATAGCATACGGACAGAACTTTATAGTTGCCAGAAAATATGGGGAATGACATGCGCTCCGCATACCTTCTCATCGCATCCTTTCTCATACTTTCGCCCTTCATACCCATGGTATCGCAGGCGGAGAGCTCTGGCCCGATGTTCTATGTGTACGGCAGCCACTCCTGCGGGGAATGCGAGAGAGCGTTGTATGTCCTGGAAAATGAGTTCGGAAAGGATTCCATAGTCTTCTACGATCTCTCCGACCCGAAGAATGTGAGATACTTCGATGAGATATACAGGGAGGTCTTTCCAGGCAAGAGCGAAAGAATTCCGCTGGTCGGAGTTTTCAACGGAACCCTAAGGGCCATAGTCTCGGGATATCATGATGCGGATTTCTGGCGCTCCGCCCTCCGGATAAGCAACGGAACAATGCTCCGCTATCTCGATGAATATACAGGTATGGAGGAAAACGGGAGCAAAATAGCGAGATATGAGGGGCTTTTCACGCAGAGCATAGAGATAGAAAGCAATAGGGATATGATAATACTGACAGGTATGATAGTCCTGGCCGCACTTGCGGACTCGATAAATCCCTGCGCATTTGCAGTGCTCATAGCATTTCTCACGCTGATTTCCTACAGAAAGGGAAGGAAAGAGGTTCTCAGGTCAGGCATGGCATTCATACTTGCGGTTTTCATAATTTACACACTCATGGGTTTCGGCCTGATACGGCTTTTCAGTTCCGTGCCCTGGCTGAAACTTCTGATCGGATTTGCCGGCCTCATACTCGGCAGTGTGGAGATGCTCGACAGTGTCAGAAACAGAAGGGAATCGTCCGTGCTCCCCGAGAGATTCCGTGAGAGGATAAAGAGGCTCATAAGAGGGGTTTCAAACCCGAGAGGGGCATTTCTCATAGGCATATTCGTCTCCATATTCCTGCTCCCCTGTACATCAGGTCCCTATTTTATAGCCATGGGACTGATATCAGGGAGCTCTTTCATCCTTGGAACGGCGCTCCTCCTGCTTTACAACCTGATATTCGTACTTCCTTTCCTCCTGATAACACTGATGATATGGGCTTCGAGAACGGACACCATGCAGATGAAGAGATGGAGAGAAAAGTACGGGAAGTACATGAGCTTCGTGGCGGGGTTGATAATAATCCTCCTCAGCCAGTACATAATTCTTGAATATCTGATGTAAAATAAAATCAGAAAAATCGAAAGTTTTATTAATAGAAAAAGAGAATAGGAACCATGGGCAGTTCTGCAAAAGGGCGGAAAGGGAAAGAAATAGCAGGATTAAAGGCGATAATAACAGTTTTTTTGCTTCTGTCCTCTGTGTTTTCCTTAATTCAAGTTTCTGGAGATGTAGAGAGCACAGAACCCGCCCAGCATGAGGCCCCTTTAAACGACATCCATGTTATAATAGAACTCTATGATGAGCCACTGGCAAAAAAGATGGTTTCGGAAAAAAATCTTGACACACGAAATTCCTATATGCGGGAAATGGAGAGCACGCATGAAAAAATAAAAGGAGAAATGAAGAGGCTCACAGATTGCAGAATAAGAAGGGAGTATTCTTTACTTTTCAATGGCTTTGCCCTTTCAATACCAAAAGATCAGC
>JAJRVK010000091.1 GCA_024277315.1 archaeon
CCAAGGCGAGGTGCGCATTTTCACCATTACCGACAAACAATTCGAGCGAATGCGCGTTTTTTGGGGTGAAAAACGCAAAAAACCCGAGCCGCCCCCCCAACAACTCGAACTTTTCTAACCCGCTCACCCCCCGGAAGTTCTTGCTGATCTTCTGGTTACAAGGGAAGAAACAAAAACAACAGGCCATTCTAGGCCTTTTGCCTGATGGACGGTCATTATCTGCACGGTATCCGCTTTTTGTGTGTCATCTCCACTCTGTTCGTCATAGGCCTTTATTGCATAGGAATTCATGAACCAGCACAGATCATGAAGGTCTTTTTTCCAGTGAGGATTCTTTTTTTCCGTAATTCTCCGCGCTGCTTCGAAATCTTGAATCATGACGCTGACTCTCCCGAGATTTGCCCCTATCGCCGCATCCAGAGGTTTTGAAAAATCTAGATTTTTGTATCCCAGCACAATCAGAAGCTCGTAGTAAACCTCTTTGAATGTTTTGTACTCTCCATTCAGGACGCTCTGTTTCCATTCTTTCAATTTCGTCTCGATATCAGACGGTAGATGGAAGTCAACAGCATATTTCCAGTGCTCTATTCCAGTCTTTAATAGCTCTTCGCCCTCTATTTGGGTGCCGCTCCAAGGATCTTCAACCCAGAATCCCTTCTCATCCAGCCATGCAAGCAACCTTCCTATTGCCTGAGCGTCATCCCGTTTGAACAGACCGACTTTACCCCCAACAGAGAATGGTATTTTTCTTTTTTTCATTTCATCCAGAAAAGGAGTTGCAGATGTGTTAACACTACGGAGAAGGATTGCTATATCTGAATAACGAAAACCGTTTTTTACAAGACCGTTTATCTGTTCAACAACCCATTCTGCCTCCAGATATTTGTCGGCGAGTGCAACGGTTCTAACATCCCCCTCCTCTGTTCTTGTTGGAACCATGTGAGGATATTTCACATCTTCAAATGTGTCTGCAAAGGCGTTAGAAAATTCCACTATTTTCTTTACACTGCGCCGGTTTTCATTTATCTCGATGAAATCTACCAACCCATTCCCAAACTCATCGCCGAAGTTTTGAAAGAACTCTTCATTTGAACCCCTCCATTTGTAAATACTCTGTCTAGGGTCTCCTACCACGAAAACAGATGCCCTTTCTCCAATTATTCTTATGAGTTTGAATTGTGCTGCATCTATATCCTGAAACTCATCCACAATTAAATGCTTCACATAATCCATTTTTTCAGGATGTTTTTCCAGTTTTTTAACACAATCATATATCATCCTGCCAAATGTCAAGCTCTTTTTATCGTCCAGTATTTCTCTGTATGCCATAAGTTTCTCATAAAACTCAGGAGAGGCTTTCTTAACAATTTCTAAATTCATAAATTCACTATATACTGCATTAACATTTGCGAGAAAATCCGAGCATTCCTTTGAATAATTGCCATTGTTCTTATGTATTCCCAATCTCCACCCCACCCTCATAAGAAAGGCCATTTCTCGGTTTGCATCTAGTACTTGATGATTTCCATACCCATCCGAGCTGAATTTGTCTTCAAGCGTTCTCAGGCAGAAACTGTGAATCGTTCCTATATACATCTCCCCTAGCCTCTTTGCTATGTCCTCTCTACCGTACTCCCTTACTCTTTGATATATCCTGTTTTTCATGCTCTGTGCCGCTTTCTCAGTGAAAGTGAAAGCTACTATCGAAGAAGGATCCACGCCCTCGATCAAAAGAAGATATACTATCCGTCTGGTAAGTGTTTCGGTCTTTCCCGCACCTGCTCCTGCTATAACACGCACATATCTTTTTTGAGAAAGAACTGCAGCTCGTTGTGTCTCAGATAATGGATTAGGTTCAGATGCGATTTTTTCAATGAGTTCTTTTTTGTTCATTTTACTCACTCCATAGCATATAATATTATTCTTAATTATATTTCTAATAGATATCTTATTGAAAATTTGGTTAAATCGAGCCATAAGCGTTTAACACCCGTAAGCCGATGATATAGACCAGTCCAGATTTCGAGTTTTATTCCAGTTCTATTTCCGTTAAACGAAGGCAACATTGTCATGAATTTACGACCTCCTTTTTTAAGGCAGGTTTTCGAATGGCACATAACGTGGAATATACGAAATTCGTATATTCTCTAGTTTGGGAGTTAAAGCGAAATCTTATTATTCCTCCATTCATTGCGGGTGCATGGGACAGGACATTAAAACACTTTCGCCTGAGGAGCGCTACAAGCTGGTGGGCAGGCTCATCGAGGAAATAAAGCTGAGAAAATACTCGTACAGAACAGGAAAGGCATACATTTCAGTCGTTAATCGATATCTGAAATCAGGGCTTTCTGTCAGGGACTTTCTGCTTGAAAACTACTCGAATAAGAGCAGGTCCACAATTAGACAGGCGTATTTCGCCCTCAATTTCTTCTACAGGCATGTCCTCCATCAGCCTTTTGAGGAGAAAATACCGCTGGCAAAAAAGAAGGAAAAGCTACCTGTTGTTCTGAGCAAGGATGAGGTTCACAGGATGATAGAGCTCACAGAAAACGAAAAGCACAGGCTGATTATGATGTTCCTCTACTATGCAGGCATGCGTCTGAACGAGGTGAGAAACGTGAGGTGGGAGGATATAGACTTTGACAGGGACATCATCCACATAAAAATGGCTAAGGGTGAGAAGGAGAGGGTTGTATTTCTTCATGAGAGACTGAAAAAATCGATAATACCGCTAAGGAAATCCCATGGTTTTGTCTTCATATCTCAGAGAGGAAAGAGATACTCTCCGAAGACCATACAGATAATAGTTTCGAATGCTGCAAAGAGAGCGGAAATAGGAAAAAAGGTGACGCCTCACACTTTAAGGCACTCTTTTGCAACACACCTCCTCGAGGCAGGAGCAGATATAAGATACATACAGATGCTGTTAGGCCATAAAAATCTCAAAACCACACAGATATACACCCATGTGGCAGGAACAAAGATAAGCGAACTCAGCAAGCTCCTATGACCCTCCCCCAACCTTTAATATCATCTCCCCCTATTCCATCGGGAACATGCCGGACTCATCAGCATCAGATATGTGGAAAAGAGCCGAGAGGATTGCGGAGCGCATAAAGAGAGAGGATGATTTCCTAATCGTCACACACATAGATGCCGACGGGATAACGGCGGGAAGCATCGCTGCCGAGACCCTCGGAAATCTGGACAAGGACTTCGAAATCCGCTTCCTCAAACAGCTCGATCCCCTCACGATTCAGGGACTGAAAGAGGACGGCAGGTTGCTCTGGTTCACTGACCTGGGTTCCGGTTCGGCCAACCTCATAGGCGATGCCATAATCACCGACCATCACGAGCCCGTGCTGGAGGTCCCGAGGGAAAAGAGGGGGGACATCCTGGCATATGTTGATGCAGTGGAAACCGCCACGGAATACCATCTCAACCCGCATCTCTTCAGCCACAACGGTTCGACAGACATAAGCGGTGCGGGAACCGCATTCATGGTCGCCCGTTCGATTTCAAAGGCCAACGATTACCTATCCGCCCTTGCGATAGTCGGCGCCGTGGGTGATATGCAGGCGCAGAAAACGGGCAGACTCACGGGCCTGAACAGACAAATCCTCGAAATAGGAAAAAAGGCCGGAGTTCTGGACTGGAAGATGGACATTTCCCTATACGGAAGGGAAACAAGAGAGATTCACCGCATGCTACAATACTCCAACGACCCTCCGTTTCCGGGACTGACAGGAGATGACAAGGCCAGCATCGCTTTCCTCCTGGACCTCGGAATAGACCTGAAATACGAAAGCGGAGAGTGGCGCAGGTGGATAGACCTCGCCGACTGGGAGAGGAAAGCCACAATCAATGCACTGATAAATCTGGTTCTCGACTACGGTTTCCCGGCAAGAGAGGCGGAGCGCATAATCTCCGAGGTGTATATACTCAGGAACGAGGACGAAGGCACGGAGCTCCACGATGCCAA
>JAJRVK010000092.1 GCA_024277315.1 archaeon
GTTATTGCAAAATCTGTTCCAGTCCACGCGTTCGTGAATCCTGCTGCATAATAGTATGTAGATCCAATTGTTTGCGCTGCTGCGTCCCATGACTGAAGTGTAGTTATCTTTGTATTTGTATTTGCTCCTGTGCCTCCTTCTATATCGGTCACAATGTCACTTGCAGTAAGCTGTCCATCTCCGTTCAAATCCTTTATAAGGGCGAATACCTCATCAGGTATGGCCACCCAATTGAAATCGGATGCAGCTGCGTTGTTTATCAAATCGAACTTCACCACGAACGCCATGCTAGAGTTCCCGCCTTCATTTGTCCCATCCGTTGCTCTTACTATATAATAGTGGTTGCTCGCATCGCTTACAGCTCCCACATGCGTGTATGTGGTTCCTGTAACTCCTGTTGCAAGTGTCGCCCAAGGCCACGCCGCCAGAGGATCTGTAGACTCGTATATGTTATATCCGCCAGGCGGGCTGTTCGCATCGTCCCAGTGAAGTATCGCATCTCCGTTAACCGTATCTTTCTCCACCCAGAGATTGTAAACTGGCTGTGGTGTCCATGGATAGTCTGCCGCCACAACTGTAAAGTCTGCGGTACAGTTCTCCGTGTCCTGTGGTGATGAGACCGTACCAAGCCTTCTGATGGCCTGATCTGCTCCAGGTGATGCCGCATCGGGCATTATCGTGTTGTCCGGTTCCACAGTCTGATTTCCGTATTCCACTCTGTCGATCACAACCGGATTTCCGCCGGCTTTCGTTGCTGCGGGATCTGTCCAGACCAGCTTCATTTCATCCGCAGGGTCCAAAACCGTGGTTGCTCCGAGGTCCACATACCATGCAGAAAATGCCGCGGTTCCTCTATATGTTGCATTTCCCGCAAGATTCATGCTCCAGCCGTCATTGTCTTCGAGAGAGTAGCCGGTCGGATCCCAAGTGCTAGGTGCCGCTATCCAGAGAAAATCGTTGCCGGTTGCAGGGCTAGGTACAAGTTCCCATATCTTTGCAAGATATGGCTGTCCCGTGGATGAAAAGGTCAGTCCCGCATTCACGCTTCCGTTCGTAACCCATGTATCATTTTCGTTTGCTATGATAAGTCCATTGGTCGGGTCGTTAATCCAGTAAACTATATTCTCGCCAGCATCCGCACCATCTTTTTCCGTAGTTATGACATCGTCATTCCCGGGTGTCACTATCACAAAAGTTCCATCTCCTGCATATGTAAGATTTGTTGCATATCTAACACCATCTACCCATGCAGAGATTTCCACACCATCTGCGGGCGCCACGGTATCAACAGTCGCCTGCCCATACCTTTCAAATGGCTGTGGTGGTGCTGCCATCACCGTAATCGCTGAGAATACCATCATAGTGGTAATCGCAAGCACTATTCCGCTAATTATACGCTTTTTTTGCATTTTTTATCCTCCTGTTTCCAGGTATATAACCGCCCAAACTTACACGGGCACCCTATATATACTTTGTGGCACAAATTTTAAACCTAAACATCTGGATAATATTACGGCAAAACAAACCGGTTGGAAGACGAAATTTCGAGTGAATCTCTCCATATACCTAGACATGTACATTTCAGACCGTCGAAAGCGGAGACATCCTGAGTAAGAGAGAAATGCTCTACGGCTTTAAGCACATTTTTATCGCATTTTCCGCAGTTGTGTGCTCCCCGGACCGTTCCACCGGCTGTTGGCCATGAGACCAACCTTACCTCTCCGATGTGTGGTTTCGTCTTTTTGAGAACTTCCACGAGAGACCACAGCCATGGAGTTCTGTATTCTCCTCGCCTCCATAGATAGTGAACCAGTGTAAAGCCCTGTACGTTTACCGGATTTATTGAGATTTCGGAGGAATATTCGGATGCGAAGAATATGGAGTTCACCGCATCCTCTATCGCTTCCCTTTCGGTCATGAACGGAGGTTTAAGAAGAATGTATGTCTTCAGCGGTATTCTGAGTTTTTTAAGGACCTCTGCCGCCCTTATGTAGTCCTTCGTCCTGAAACTCTTGTTTATGTTCTTTTCAAGAATGTCGTCGGAAGCGCTCTCCAGACCCATTGCAATCTCCATATTGTCCTGCCTTATCTCTTCGAGCCTCTTTTCGGTTATGAACTCCGGCAGCGATTCGATTATGAGTCGCTCCGCATCTTCAAATGATTTCAGAATCTCTACCTGCATATCCAATGGGATCTCGTTCGGGTCGAGGAAACTGCCAGAGGTGAATATCTTGACCACCTTTTCTCCGCCATATCTACGAAGGGCTTTCTCCGTCTGAATCCCGAGATTCTGGGGTTTAACGGGCTCCATTCTCGCATCATTGATATAGCCGCACATGGTACAGCCGGAGTGCAGAGCCCAGTAACAGCCACTCGTTCTCAGTATCAGAATAAAGGCGTCCACAATCTTTCCGTTTGAAACGTCTTTCTCCGTCCAGATGGCTATTGGTCCTGTTTCGTCGAAATCCTTCGGTTTATCCGGTCTGAATGATTTGACGAGTTCGGGAAGGTTCCATGCATCACCTTTTTGGTCGTGCTTGGAGGGCATATGGGAGAACACAGGCTTTCGGGATATATATCTTCCTACACTCCGTTTTCGTGGGATACTCTGAGAATGCCCATTTATCCGATTTCTGCAAAGTGAATATATAGGAGAAGTGTCTTCTATGACTCCAGAATGCGGTGTTCAACATGTGGAAGGCAAGCAAAAAGGATGCGGACGGGCGAAAAGAGCATTTTAGCTTACCTATGGCAATCATAATATCCTCAATATTTGTACTGCTGATTTTCACAATCCCTGCAGATGGATTGGATGGCAACATGAGAGGAGCGATGGCTGTTTTCGTGGTAGCAGCCATTCTGTGGATATCAGAGGCTGTTCCTCACTACATTACCTCTTTCGTGATAGTGCTGATGGAGGTCATTCTGATCGATGAGAAAATATTCTCCGCATCCGATGCCCTTCAGCCATTTTTCAACACGCTTATAGCGCTCTTCTTCGGTGGTTTTGTGCTTTCAATAGCATTGAACAGATACGGTCTGGACAGGACGATGGCCTATTACGTGCTTTCAAAGGCAAAAAAGAGTCCTGCCAGAATCCTAATAGGGATGATGGCGATCACAGCCTTTCTTTCGATGTGGATGTCCAACACAGCCACAACCGCCCTGATGATGGCCATGGCATTGCCTGTCTATGCCACAATACCGCGGGAGGAGAGGTTCAGAAAGGCCTTAATACTCGGAATTCCATTCGCTGCAAACATCGGTGGTATGGGTACACCGGTCGGAACACCACCCAATGCCATAATAATCAACGAGCTGGCAGAAGGAGGGTATACCATTGGGTTTTTCCAGTGGATGCTTATGGCCCTTCCCGTGATGGGCATATTGCTCATGCTGACATTTTTAATTCTCTTTTATTCATTCAAACCGAAAAAGGAAATTTCTATTGAAATAAAATGTGAGAGTACCCGCAGGATTGACAAAAAACAGCTCTATGTTCTTATCATATTCGTAATAACTGTTTCCCTCTGGCTACTCTCCTCAACCGGCGAAGTTAAGAGCATTTTTCAGTCATCTGGAATAATAGCGCTCATTCCTGTAATCGCATTTTTTGGAGCAAAGGTCCTGGATAAGGATGATTTGAAGAAAATAAACTGGGATGTGCTCATACTCATGGGCGGGGGCATGTCTCTCGGGGGTGCCATAGAGGCCACTGGTCTCGGTGCCTGGATTATAGGGCGCATAAACCACACATCCATGAGCTTCTTTGTTCTTATGACCGTGTTTGCCGTTATTGCGGTTATAATGTCCACATTCATGAGCAATACCTCCACAGCCGCCCTCATGGCCCCCATTGTTTTCACTATTGCCTCTGCCAGCACAAATACCGTTGTACTCATGGTCGCTCTCGCTCTGGCATGCTCGATGGCCATGGCCCTTCCAGTCAGTACGCCGCCCAATGCCATAGCATACGGTACGGAAGAAATTCCCGTTAAAGACATGATGGTATACGGGACCGTCGTTAGTATCGTCGGGATGCTTCTACTCATCCTGTTTTTCGGCCTTTAATATCGGTTTTTCAAACACGACGGCATAAACCATCCCCCCGTAGAACTCCGATTTATAGATTATCCTCCCCTTATTTTTCAATAGAGTCTCTATGTCTCTGTCAAAATGTGTCCTGCCGAAGAGCTTCGCCACGGGAACGAGAAGTATGTGTGTGAGCTTTGCCCATAGCTTTTTAGGTCGGCCGGTATCGAGTATCACGGCTTTCCCGTCTTTCTTCAGTATCCTGAGCATCTCGTCCATGGCTTTTTCATAATCGGGTATGGTAGTCAGAGAGAATGTGCTTATGACTTTTTCAACGCTGGAATCCCTCAAAGGAAGCTGTTCCACGTCCCCTTTTATGAAGACAGCGTTTTTCACGCCGTTTTTCTTAGCCCTTTTTTTGGCCATCTCCAGCATTCCGGTCGATATGTCGATACCTATGATTTCCTTAGGATTCTTTTCGGCAATCCAGGGGATTATCAGTCCGCTGCCCGTTGCGATGTCCACCACCCTCTCGCCTTCCTTGATATCAAGCATATCTATCGCATGTTTTCTCCACCTTTTCTCGGCGCTCCCCAGCCCGGGAAAAGTATCCAGAAAGTCATAGAAATAGCTGAACCTGTCATATCTCCTCTCGACTTTGTCCCTCATTATTCACCACCCCCAGACAACCCCGAACAGAGCGTTTCCGGTTAAAACATAGGAAGATACCAGATAGGCCAGGATCGCACCGGTGTTCAAAAACGGCAGACCGGCATGCGCCTTACCCTTGAAAACGAAGTGCAGCAGTATCAGATAGCCAGCGAATGCTCCTCCGATGATGCTGAGCGCTATGGTTAGGTTGATTCCGGACGGGAGATGCAGATAGGCGGATGCAGAGAGAATTCCCGGTATTATTACATCTCCGAGACCCATGAACATGGCCTCTCTCTCCTCCTTTCCATGTCCGCGGGACTCCTTTCTTATCTTCACCGTGTCGTTTACGAACGAGTAGTTCTTTTTCTTGGGTGCCACCATGATTATCGGCAGCTTTGTTTCAAGCACCGTATCGGCAAGGTCGAGCATATGTTTCGTCCTGTATACGGATATGAAATCATATACGGCCATAACTGTCAGAAGTATCAGGGCGGGAAGAATTCCGAAAGAGAGCCCGAATATGGCGATTATACCGGCACCCATGATAACGCCCGTGGTATCTATCACATACCATTCGGGTTTGACCAGGAGCGCCCCTGCCATGAATGTAGCCAGCATCAGAGATATGGAGAACGGAATGTCTATGTATATTCCGGGCACCCATATCGACACAGGAATTGCGAAATGTGCCAGAGGATAGAGCGCAAAGACCATAGCGGACCATACCGAAAATATCATAAAATATTTTATAACATATTCCAGCCCCTTCCTTGCCAGCCACAGAAGGACTGCTGTCATAATGATTATGATGGCCACATAGTAAAGCGGATTGAGCGGATTGTTTGCATTATCGAAAGCCCGGTATTCATCGGGATATAGAGGTATTATGCTCAGTGCTATGAACTGTGTTATCAGAAATGTTGCGGCCATTATAAGAGCAGGTCTGTACACCCTGCCCCCGGGCATCAGTATTTCCTCCGTATTACATAGTCCACAAGGTCGAGGAGCGCCTCCTTTTCTTCACTCTCATGCAGTACACCTAGAGCTCTCTTGGCTCTGTCCGCATATTCCAGAGCAAGGGACTCGGCATCCTGTATCGCCCCGACCTTTTTCATGAGCTCTATAGCCTCAGAGACCTCCTCATCGCTGGCCTTCTCGTTTCCCAGTATGTTCAAAAACCTCTCTCTATCTGGGACTTCAAGCCTCTGCAAGGTATATACAACCATCAAGGTCTTCTTTCCGTTCCTTATGTCGCTTCCCACTGGTTTTCCAAGGGTCTTCTCATCCGCTGTCAGGTCGAGGAAATCATCCCATATCTGGAAGGCAAGGCCCATGTATTTGCCGTATTCAGCCATCTTCTCATAGACCGATGGCGGAGCTCCTGCTATTCTGGCGCCGTTCTTTGCGGCATTTATGAACATTAAAGCCGTCTTCTTCTCAATCATCTCGAGATACTCCTCCGGGTCTATGTCCATGCGCTCCTCGAAGTCCATATCCATCTGCTGGCCTTCGGCTATTCCGAGGACCATTCCGGAGACATCGTCGAGAATCTCTCTCAGAATGGAATCGTCCACATCGAGTCTTGAAAGAACATTGAATGCCAGAGCGAACATGGCATCTCCTGCATTTATCGCGGTGGCTTCGTCGAACACCTTATGGACGGTCGGAACTCCCCTTCTCAGGTCGTCGTTGTCCATTATGTCATCGTGGACCAGCGTGAAGTTGTGTATAATCTCCAAGGTGATTCCGAATGGCAATGCTCTCTTTCCTTCACCTTTCTTAACGGCATCCGCACTTATCATCGCGAGCGCGGGTCTGAGCCTCTTGCCGCCTGCCGAAGGAAGGTGTGTCATGGCATTTTTCAGCCTCTCCTCCCAGACTCTATCGAAGCTTTTAATAAGCTCCCTCTCTATTTCCGATTTTCTCCTTTCTATGGCCTCTTTTATATCCAAAGTCACACCTCCATCTGCTCGAACCAGTCTCTCAGGACACCGTGCACCACAAACCTTGAGTTTCTTAGAGAATGAACATTCCTTGCGCCCAGCAGGAACATGGCCACCTTAAGCTCGTCGATTATCCTCTCAATCTCTATTACGACGGCATCGGAGGATTCCGTTGCGGGTTTAAGTATCCTTCTTGCAATTCCTCCGGCCGATGCACCGAGAACAAGAGCCTTCGCCACATCCAGCCCGTTCCTTATACCTCCACTGGCTATTACGGGCAGGCCGACGGATGCCTCGATTACGGATGCGGGTGTGGGTATTCCCCAGTTCCAGAAAAGCTTTCCCAGATTTGCCTTTCTTTCGTCCCCGTGTTCGAGCGCTCTGTAGTATTCCACCGCCGAGAAACTCGTTCCGCCGAGACCTCCGACATCTATCCCCATGACCCCTGCTCTCTTGAGCTTTATTGCGACACTTCTGGATATTCCCGCCCCGGTTTCTTTGACAATCACGGGGAACCTTCTGGAAAGGGTCGATATAGCACCCATTACCCCCTCTGCCATAAGCTCACCTTCGGGCTGAACAGCCTCCTGAAGATAATTCAGATGAACTGCCAGAATATCCGCATCTATCATTATGAACAGCCTCTCTATCTCCTTATCCGTTATTCCCCTGCGCTTTTTCTGGTTTATAAGCTGGGGAGCACCTATGTTTCCTATCAGAAGGGGTATCCGGCGCTCTTTTACAACCGAGTAGGTATCGAACATCTCGGGACTCTCAAGTCCGGCCCTCTGGCTTCCCACACCCATTCCTATGCCTAGCTTTTCGGCAGCTATGGCCAGATTCTCGTTTATACGCCTTCCCAGCGGTGTACCGCCGGTCATTCCGGAGATTATTATGGGCGCATTCATTTTTACTCCGAAGAGTTCTGTGCTCAGGTCTATATCATCGAAATCAACCTCCGGGAGCGCTCTGTGCACGAGCTCCATATCATCCCAGTAGTTGCGTACAGCGTTTACGTCCTTGCTCAGGCATATCTCTATGTGCTCATTCTTGCGCTTTTCAATCATCTTTCTTCCACCTTAACTCTGTTCCAGGAACCTCTTCACCTTTAAGAGCCTTTTCTAACCTTCCGGGGACGAGGCCATTGACAATCATGACCTTCGCACCCTTTTCGGCGATCATGAAGCCGCGCCTTATTTTCTCTTTTATTCCACCGGTTACATCCCGATTAAGCATTTTCGAGGCTATGTCGCTGTCCGGGAATATCTCTGAAAGCAATTTCGCTCCCTCATCCCCCGGAGGCCTGTCATATACGCCGTCCACATCCGTTACGAATATGGCGCTTTCGAGTCCTTTCATAGACGAGAGGGCGCTCATTATGTGGTCTCCGGAGCATATGGCAAATACTCTCTCTTTATCCAGAACAACATCCCCGAAGCTCACGGGCGTCATCCCTATCTCCAGATACAGCTCGAAAAGCTCCTTTGACATCTCCTCCATCACACCGTTACTGTATATGGTAAGCATTGAGGGAGGGAGTGAAACGGGCCTCAGTCCGGCATCGAGGAGCGCATCGAGAACATGCAGGTTGAGCTCTCTGACATCTCTCTGGACCTTTGAGAAGTATTCAAGCTGCCATTCACCCTGAAATCCATTGGCGAGCCCGCCCTCCTTTGCGAGGATGTGGCCGAAGGAGCCTGCACCGTGTATCAGAACCACTTTTTTTTCCGATCTGGCAATTTCATCGACCAGCCTTTTTAGGATGTTCTCTCTAATGGTTCTCTTCTTTGACTTGTCTGTTATAACGCTTCCGCCGAGTTTGACAAGGTGCATGTGGGGAGAATATTCTCTCCTTTATTAGTCTGAGGGTTGAAAAGCACTGGAAGTGGGCCCGGAGAGATTTGAACTCTCGACCTCCCGGTTATCAGCCGGGCGCTCCAACCAAGCTAAGCTACGGGCCCAATGATTGCGAATTCCTAACAGGTTTTAAAGGATTTTTCTTTCCGCAGTCAGCCGGGCGCTCCGCAGAAAAGCGGAGCTTTTCGAGGCACGACCTTCGCTCGTCGAAGGGCAGTGCCAACCAAGCTAAGCTACGGGCCCATTAGGCTGTGGCAGATATGTAAGAGGTTTTTAAATCTATGTGAGTGTGCAGCAAAGAAAGAGCCCGGAGTTTGAGATACGGGCCCTTCCTGGACAGAGATAGCAACATGCAATCCCCCTTTTTAAATTTGCGGTTCCTGGGAACGAATCAGGGAAAATCGACCATTACCGCCTGGACGCTGTGGCCGTTGGAGACATAGAATGCCGCCACCACCGCAAGGTTGTTCACATTTTCAACATAGTTTATGGGTATTTCTATCTCGGTCTTTTCGGTTGTTTTGAGAAGAAACCTGTTGTCATACAGATAGTCCACCACGAGATTGTGAATCGGTTTTCCTCCGTAAGTCGTATGGTCCGTCGATTCTTTCTCCACGAGATAGACCCTCAGCACGCCCTCCGTGCTTCCTCCGTTGAGATTTCCCCTGATGACAGCTTTATAACCTGTGGATGATGTGGTTATAGATGCGTTTAAATCCACCCACGGGACCGGTCTCGTCATACATTCCATTGTCTTGTTCCTGTAATCCCTGTATGATGCGTTTCCGAGGAGACTCCTGTATCCTCCGTCGAACTCCACATCCGGAAAATAGGTTCCGTTCTTTGCCTCTTCGTACCTGTCTCTCGCACCGTTTATCTCATCCACGAGATGGACAACGGCTACCAGCCTATCTTCATCAACATCCAGACTGTGGAGCGCCTCCTCGGAATACGTACAGTTTTCGCAATACCGTGATATAAACATCTCCGCCAGAATCGTGTGGCTTATCGTGATAGTGGGATTCCCTTCATCGACCTCTGGCGGGTATTCCACCTCTGGCTTTATCTCCTTCTGATGCATCAGGATAACAGATGCTACGACTATTATTGACAGCAGGACCGCGGTGATGATCCATTCTTTTTTTCCTAGTTCGGCGGAGCGCATCACTCCCTCCATTAGTACCTACCAAATAAGTCTTTTCCTCGATTGCTGCCCTCGATGTGCCGGAGCAAAAGTGGGGAATAAACCTGCTCTTAAAGTAGATGTGCCGGGAGCCGGATTTGAACCGGCGAACCGCTGAGGAGCAGATCTTGAGTCTGCCGCCTTTGACCTGGCTTGGCTATCCCGGCATACTCTATCAGGATAATTTAGAGGATTTAAAACTTGAGTCTGCTGCCTCGAGCGCAGTTACGCCTGCGCGAGCAGGACTTCCGAATGGAAGTCTGTGTTGACCTGGCTTGGCTATCCCGGCATACTCCGAACGATTTGTGTTTCTGGTGGGCCCGCCCGGATTTGAACCGGAGTCGCCAGCACCCCAAGCTGGTAGGATGCCAAGCTACCCCACGGGCCCATTGTGTAAAAATTGTGTGTCAGGAAAAGGGTTTTATTTCTTCTATAAGGTCCACGTGAGTGAGCAGCATTCTTCTGCAGCAGTATCTGGTTATCCCGAGATCGTCCAGAACCTTTGCGGGCTCCTCTCCGTTTTCGACCCTGTTTCTGAAGGGTTCATAGGCAGAGCCTATGACCTTTCCACAGGTGAAACATCTTACAGGTATTATCATCGCATCACCTGTAGGATTTCTGCCTCTTCTTCCTTGCACCGCGACCCAGCGGTTTCTTCGGAAGTTTTCTTCTCGGGTCGTTCACAAGCATGCTCCTGTCGTACTGTCTGAATATGGCCTCCAGTTCCCTGTCCTGGAAATAGGCAACCATTGCCCTTGCTATGGCCGTTCTCGCCGCACTCGCCTGTCCCATGTATCCTCCGCCTTTCACGGTCACATCTATATCAACCTTGGAAGCCTTGTCGCCGGCAAGTATGAGCGGTTCCATTATCTTGAATCTTGAGACCTCGTGCCCGTATATCTCGAGAGGAACGGTGTTGATCCTAACTCTTCCGATGCCTTTTCTGATATACGCTCTGGCAACGGCGCTCTTCCTTTTTCCGCTTGTAACCTTAACATCTTTCTTCATGCTTCATCCTCCTCAGAAACTCGCTCCCAGATATCTCGAGAGATCGCCCACGGTTATGTAGGTGGTTCCCTCGATTCCTTCTACCTTTGCGCCAATGTCCTCTGTCTTGACGCTCTTGAATTCAGCAGGCGTTCCTATGTAAACCCTCAGCCTCTTGAGCGCCATCCTTCCTCTGGTATTGTCCTTGGGAAGCATTCCTCTCACCGTTCTCTTCACTATCCTGTCGGGCATTCTCGGGAAAAACGGGCCTTTCCTGGAATTGCCGAGTTCCCTTTTTTCCTTGTACTCTCTGTATATTCTACGCCTGTTTCCCACGATGGCAGCCTTTTCTGCGTTCAGTATCACCACTTCTTCTCCGTTCAGAAGTTTCTTCGCAACTATGCTTGAAAGCCTTCCGAGAACGAGGTCCGTTGCATCGATATATGTCACCATGATATCACCCCATTATCCTCACATTGGAGCCTTTCGGGTTCTCCTTCACGAGCTCCAGGAGGGATATAACCCTGCCTCCGGCGCTCTCTATCTTCTTTCTTGCACTCTCCGATGACCTATATGCCGCTATCGTGACCTTTTTGTCAATCTCGCCCGCACCGAGTACCTTTCCAGCCACCACTATCGTTTCATTCTCTGCTGCGTATCTGGCCACCTTGCCCACATTGACCTCGGCCCAGTTCCTAGAAGGGCGTTCAAGCCTGCGGGCAACGTCTCGCCAGATGGGAGCCTCGTTTTCATGAGCCTTCTTCTTCAGCTCATGGATAAGCTCCACAAGGTTCGGATTCGTTTTCCTTATTTTCTTCATCATAACTCCTCCTTTGCCGATGTTCGAGGAGTCGACTCGCAGGGCCCGCCCTGCTCGTTCTGACTCTTCCGACGTTGCCGAAGTGCTCTGCAATTGAGACTCTTTTATAAAGTTTTGGTCCTCGGAGAAAATCACCCTTTATTCGACTTTTCCGGTCGAATTTGTTACCTGGGGAGGAAAGGTTTATATAGTCTCAAAAGAAAAAAGTATTGGGAGGCGATCGAAATGAACGGTGTCGAGGGGATGTCTGATGTTGTCATGCACACACTTTTCGCAGTTGTAATAGCCTGGATGCTATGTATCCGCGAGAGGAAGATGGAAATACTTGCGCTCTCACTGCTTCCCATGCTCATGGACGCCGATCACCTCCTTCCCCTCTATTTCAGCGGCATAAAGGCATTTCACAGCCTGATTTTCATCTACGTTATATCGGGCTCCATACTCGCATACGGCTATCTGAGAGATTCGGACAGGGCCAAAAGACTGGGCGCCGTATCGTTTGCAATACTCATTTTCAGCCTTTCTCTGGACCTGCTGGAGGGCGGAAGGATAAGCTTCCTTTACCCGATCAGCGCCCAGACCTACGCTCTTCCTTACTATGGGGCATACGAGGCTTCCAAGTTTGCGGTTCTCGGCGTTCTCATGTTCGTGATCGCTGTGGTGTATCACTATGAAATATCCCTGGAAGATGTTGCTGTCCCTGGAAAGAGCCGGCGGAATGTTTGGAGCCGATTGAAGGAAATAGACCTCGGATTCGGGAACCCGTTTACCGGGACCGCACTTCCTGCCGGTAAAGGGAGCGAAAGCATTCTCAAAACATCATTGAGCCTGACTCTGTTGCTGGTGGGATATATCGGCATTCTGTATTTCAGCGCATGACTATAAAAACCCTCCTCTTCTCTCTCTTTTTTTCGGATACGGGCCGAAGAACTCACTGCATGTCCCGCCGATGCTTTCGACCCTCTCAGGAACCATGTCCGCAGGCAGAAATTTCCTGTATCTCTCCTGCATGAACCTTTCGTCCATGAGAAAGATGAGCGCTCTGTCCTTTCTGTCCCTTATCGCCCTTCCCGCAGCCTGCAGGGCCTTGTTTATAGCCGGAGATATGAACACATACTCCCATCCCTTCCTGTCGCCGAACTTTTCGTCGTAATACCTTTTCGATGCCTCGGTCTCCGCATTGGGCGGTGGAACGGACAGACCGGCCACAACTATTACGGAAAGCAGATTGTCGTAGTAATCCACTCCTTCCGAAAACGAGCCGCCCTGAACCGCTAGGAACAGGGCTCCTCTCATATCCCTGAGCCTTCTGAGCTCGTCCAGTATTTCCTCCCTCTCCCTTTTTCCCATGCTCCTGCTCTCGATTATGACCTCTTTCGGATGCTCCATTAGTGATATTCTATCCGCTATCTTCTCCATGATGGTATAGGAAGGAAAAAAGGCGGCGATGTTTCCGGGGCAGTTTCTTGCTATGTCCACTATCTGGTTGGCATATGCCTGATACATCCGTCCGCTTCTCTTAGAATAGAGCGTGGTGAGAAATTCGGTGGTGACCACCTTCTTGTTCTCCTTCGGATACGGGGATTGATATACTTTTATTGTCGGATCCGGTATGCCGAGGATGTCGGCGTACATCTCGCCGGGATGCAGGGTCCCGCTCATGAGGATTGCCGAGTGCACACCTTGAAATATGGGTGCTGACATCACGGAAGGGTCGAGAAGAGCGCATTTTATCCATTTCTCGCCTCCGTTCGCGACATAGACTCGGGATGTGTTCCCGGAGGTCCAGACATCGATGAACTGAGAGAGGTGAAGAGTCACAGGTTCGGCTCCTTCCAATGCATCCCTTGTTCCCATGTCTGAGAGCCTTTTTCTGAAATCTTCCATGCTTATCGGTTCCAGAGAGCCTTTTATAGCATTTTCCAGTACATCCGTGAAGAACTCCTTCGAGACCTCCGCTTCCGAGTCTCCGATTTCCGAGAGCCTTTCTTCCAGCCCGTTTTCGATTCTCCTTATTATTCCGGCCATAAGGCCATCCTCTCCCACGGCTTTTCTCGCCTCCTGAAGTGTCTTTATGCTGAGAAAGCTCCTGAGGTCCATCCTGAGCCTTTCGGGCAGGTTGTGCGCTTCATCGACTATTATGTTTATATCATCCAGGGAGCGCTTCATTCTCGTGAAGAACTTTTCGCTCAAATCGGTAAATATTATCGTGTAATCGCAGACAACCGCGTTCGCATGGGCGGAGGCGGTCAGCGCGGCTTTATAAGGGCATATGCCGTATCTTTTCGAGAGTTCCACAAGTTCCTCCACATGCATGGGTTCCGAAATTATTTCGCTCACGACCTCATCGTTGTTTCTCCTGTAATGCTCGCATTTCCCTGTTTTGACCATCTCTTCGCATATCTTGGAGAAAACCGGATAGGGCATTCTGGATTCCTCACGGGGACACA